>JAGGXD010000023.1 GCA_021163295.1 Bacteroidales bacterium | reverse complement strand
AGAAAAATGCTGATAATCTATTACCACATGGTCACAAATAAACAACCGTTTAACATTGAATTATTTGAACAACAGCAAAAAAAGAACAATCAGAAAAGGATAATTTTCCTCAAAAAGCAACTAGCTGAATTAGAAACTGCTGCCTAATTCATGTATAAGGGAGGTTAAAATACTACCTTCCCAAAAATTGGATTGAATAAAACAAAAGCAATGTTATCAATATGTATTCCGGTTTATAATTTTAATATAACTTCATTAATTAATAAATTATCTCAGCAGATTAAGAAAATGGATGTTCTGTGTGAAATAATTTTAATAGATGATTGTTCTGCAGAGGAGTTTAAGAAAATTAACGAAAATGTTTGCAGGAAAGAGATTTATATCAAGTTAGATAAAAATGTTGGTAGGGCAAAAATCAGAAATCTTTTTCTTAAATATGCAAAATATGATTACCTGCTCTTTCTTGATTGTGATACTTTTATTATCTCAGATGATTTTGTGGCAAAATATATATCTGCTTTACGTAGAAATGAGTATGATGTTGTTTGTGGTGGAGTGATTTATAATAATTATCGCCCCGAAAGAAGTAAAATGTTGAGATGGAAGTATGGGATCAAAAAAGAAAGTAAACCATTTAATATTCGTGTGTTATCGCCAAATAAATCATTTATGACCGGTAATTTTTTAATCAATCGAAGAATATTTGAACAAATAACGTTTGATGAAAGAATTACTGAATATGGACATGAAGATACATTGTTTGGATTTATGCTAAAGAAAAAAGGGATCGATGTTAAGCATATTGATAATCCGGTTCTTCATGGAAATATTGATTATAATTCCGGGTACTTGAAAAAAACAGAAGATGGTATAATAAATTTAATTCATGTCTTAAGTTATATGGGTTATGATCATAAATTTAGTCAGGATGTTACACTTTTGAATATTTATAATAATTTAAGCTCTAAAAAACTGACAGGCATTATTAATATTGTTTTTATTTGTTTTAAGCCTTTATTAAAATTTATGTTTATTAAAGGCTATGTTAATCTGATGCTATTTGATTTTTACAAATTGGGAATTTTAATACAGAATTATAAACGCCACACAAAAGCTATAGTACATTAAACGATATCTGAAATGTTAGAAACTGTTTTAATAGGAGTTTATTATGTCTGATACATTTGCCATAACAATTATTTTTATTATCCTGGCTACAATTGTTGCTGCTTTTGTCAGAAGGAAAAGCAGGGATAAATGTCTGAAGGATTTTTTGCATGACCTGGTAACCCTGGAAGACACAACGGGTAAGATAATTTTTGGTAAATTGAGAGTGGAAAATACCGGGTTGGAATTTACTTATCCAACCAACCACAAAAAGGGAAATAGTGACAATGAGGCGAGTTATATTTTATATAAATACGAGTATTCCAATATCCAGGCATTAATTCGTTATCACGACGAATTAAGTGAAGGTGCTAAAAAAGAAAGGGAGAAAGAATTAAAAAGAACTTATCATCCCGGAGTCTTAAGAAAGCTTAAAAGAAAAATTCAGAACATATTCAAAACAGTAAAAGATTCGGTGATGGAGGTGGTGAATCTGTTAATAAGTCAGGCTAAAAGAACCACTCCCGCCGGGGCAATACTTACATCTCAGGATAAACATATCTCTCAGATGCAAAAAGAACTGATGGGTTCTTTAGGAGCTTCTTTCGAGCCTTTGCTGGAAAGACATATTGGTCACAGGGTGGTACTTGAGTTGATTAAAGGTGAGAAATTATTTAAATACTCAGGTGTGCTAAAGGAGTATACTGCGGAGTTTATAGAAATTATGGACATTGATTATACGGTAAAAGAGGACCAACCGGCCAGAAAGACAGATATTGTGGTGCCCCGGAAATACGGTGTCGTCCGGCATCTCGGGGAATAGATCTGGAATGTAGCTTCATTTTATGCTAACAAATATATCACCAGAAAATAGCTTATTGATAAAATTAATTCTCACAATATGAAGATACCCGGAATTGCAAAAACTAAACTATTGAGTTTTTCCCTTATTCTCTATAGTTTAATCATTTGGAATGTTGCTGCTCAGACAGCGGAACAATCCATTGAAACCGTTATACAAACAGGTCACTATGCTGCAGTAACTGTCGTTGCTTATAGTCCGGATGGAAAATTCGCTGTTACGGGAAGCGCTGATAAAACCATTAAACTATGGGAAGTAGCTACAGGCAGGGAAATTCGTTCATACCTTGGAAATTCAGGAGACATTACCTTTTTAACATTCGACCAGACCGGGAAATACCTGGCTTCCATTGATTTGGATCATTCTCTTAAAATTTTGGAGGTTGCCACCAGTAAGGAGATAAGAACAATCGCTTTACCAAACGACAGGATTATTTCGGCAACATTTTCGCCTGATGGTAATATTATTACAGGTTCAAAAGAGAATCATGCTATTCTATGGGATTTTGAGACAGGTGAAGAAATTAGAAGGTTCAAACCTGTTCCCAGGGACCTTACAATACAAAAGAATTTCAAATATCCTACTGCTAACACAGTACAGATAAGCCACGATGGAAAAAGATTGTTAACCGGAAGCAATGACAGGACAGCCATATTGTTTGATTTTGCATCAGGCGAAGAGGTCAGGAAATTTAAAGGAGATAAAAATTCCTGTACAAGTTGTTTAATATCCGCACAATTCAGTCCGGATGCAAAACGATTAACCATTGGAAATTGCGATTCAATTATTATATGGGATGTGGAAAAGGGAGGTATAATCGTGCGTATGGAAGGAAAAAAGGGGAGATACGGTTCTGCCTGTTTTAGCAGTGATGGAAAATATCTGATTTCATCACTGTACAAGGATTGTTTAGTCTGGAATGCCAACACAGGGAAATTAATAAAAAAAATATCCGGTCATCTGAAAAATATCAAAAGTGTGCAAGTTAGTCCAACCGGTAATACTATCCTTACAGGAAGTGATGACCATACTGCAAAAATCCGGAAATTCCCTTCAGGAGAGGAAACTATTACTTTAAAGGGTTACTTAAATAACGTGGATGAAAAGGTTTTGAGTGACGGATATATGTACTGGGTGGCTTTTATTAATGAAATTAAACTCAGTCCTGACGGAAAATACATAGCTATTGGCAAAACAGGGAATTTTGCCAAATTGATGGAATTTTCCACAGGCAGGGTTATTCAAACCTACAAAGGCCATAAAGGGATGGTGATTTCTATTGATTTCAGTAAGGATGGTAAATACATTGCGACAGGAAGTGTGGATGGCACAGCCAGGATTTGGGATGTGATAACCGGCGAACTTCTTTTTACTTTTCCTGAAAAAACAACCAATATTGCAGTATTCTCGGTAAACTTCAGTCCGGACGGAAATTTGCTGGTTACCTCAGGATGGGATGGACGTATAAAAATCTGGGATCTGATTACCGGTAATTTGATACAGTCAATCTCCGGACATGGGGGAATGTCTTCCTATTCAGTACAGTTCTCTCATAACAGCTTGTATGTGGTCTCCGGAGGACTTGACCGCAAACTGAAACTTTTTGAAATTGATACCGGAGAAGAGATCCGGGAGTTTATCGGTCATACCAACGTGGTTCCCAGTATAAAGATGAGTCCTGACGGAAAGTACATGTTATCGGGAAGTTGGGATGGCAGGGCAAAGTTGTGGGATATTTCCACAGGGATGCAAGTGAGGCGGTTTATTGGGCACCACGCAAGGATACATGCTGTTAATTTTGACTCTTCCGGAAAATATATAGTTACCGGTAGTGACGATAATACTGCCAAACTATGGGATATATCAACGGGGAAAATTATCCGGACATATACCGGTCATTCGGGTACGGTAAGTTCTGTTAACATAAGTCCTGACGGGCAGTATCTCATCACGGGAAGTCATGATGGAACGATAAAAACCTGGAACCTGGAAACAGGAGAGGAAATGCTTACCTATATCTTTATCGGGGAAAACGACTGGCTTGTTAAAACAAAAGAAGGTTATTTCGATGCTTCTGAAGGAGCTAAATCATCCATTTTTTTCGTAAAAGGAACAGAAATTTATAATGTTGATCAGTTCTTTGAAGAATTTTACCGTCCCGGATTAATAAACGAAGTGTACAGAAATCGTGGCTCAATTGCTCCTGATGCTAATTTATTGAACCGGTTGAAGGAATCCCCGCCACCTTCAGTTGAATTCTATACACCCGCATCATGTGATACATTTGATAAGAGTAACATTATGTTACTGGTAAAAATTACCAATAAAGGTGGGGGTATTGATGAAGTTAAACTATTAAATAATGGGAAAAGCCTGCCCGTTGACAATAATGATGTAAGAAGAGTACAAAAACAGGGTCAGTACATCTTAAAAACAATGGATGTTGTTCTGGTGCCGGGAAATAATTTGTTAGCAGTTTCGGCATTCAGTAAGGGACGTATTGAATCTGAACAGGATACTATTACGGTATTTTATAAAGGAACCGAAAAAACAGCCACCTGTTATCTTTTTGCTATTGGGATCGATAAATACCAAAATCCCCGTCTGGATTTGAATTATGCAAAAGCTGATGCAAAAGCATTTAGTAAAATAATTAATGAGTATGGACAAAAGCTTTTTAGAAAGATTGAAATTTATGAATTATATAATGAAAAGGCTACCAAAACCAATATCCTGGCAAAATTGGATGAACTTGCCAAAATCGTAAAACCGGAGGATGTTTTTTTCTTCTATTATGCAGGACACGGAAGTATGGTTGAAAATAAATTTTTCTTTATTCCTACCGAGAGTATCAGTTTATACCAGATGGATAAACTGGTTAAAGAATCCATATATTCGGGTGATATACAGGAAAAGTTTAAAAAAATCCAGGCTCAAAAACAGTTAGTTGTTCTTGATGCGTGTCAATCCGGGGGGGCTGCAGTAATGCTGGCACAAAGAGGGGCAATGGAAGAAAAGGCTCTTGCCCAGATGTCAAGGAGTTCCGGTGTGCATGTCCTCGCGGCGGCAGAAAGTGAGCAGTTTGCTGCAGAAGTTGGAAGCCTGGGCCATGGTTTGTTTACCTATGTTATACTGGAGGCGTTGAAAGGAGGAGCCGATGGTGCGCCTAAGGATGGAAAGGTGACAATCTTTGAGTTAAGATCTTTCCTTGAAGACCAGGTCCCGGAATTATCAAAAAAGTACAAAGCGCAGGTTCAATACCCCTATACATTTTCTATTGGACACGATTTCCCACTGGTAATTAAATAGTACTGGCGGCTTGTTAGTAGATCCTCAGAACAGTGCTTCATAAAACAGCACCATATGTCTCAGGAAAGGCAGCTTTTGCATAATTGTTAGAAGCATAAGCAAAGCCTCCATCTCCCCAGTCCTTTCCCCAACTATTACGAACAATAAAATAATCGTTTGTATATCCAACAAGACAAATAGCATGGCCACCTCTAACTGTATCAGGTAAATATTCGTTTAAATGCCCCTTTGTTAATGTGGCCCGGTCCCAGGTTCTGTCTACACCTACACGAGTCAGAATGGGCCCTTGAAATGCAAGCCATCTACGCCAATCATCAATATTACTCCCTATATTATGGTAACTGGATATTCTTAGGTTTGCGGCTTTAGTATAAAATGCTGCCCGGGACATGGTTGATAATTGTCCGCTCATGGGCAAATCTTCTTCAAGAACACATCCATATTTCCGGGCTACATTCAGCGCTAATTTGGTTTGAGTCCCTGTTGTTTCAAGAAACGTAGTTGGATAAGCAGTGAGATCATCTGTTTCCTTATTAGCCATCCAGATAAATCTGGCAGAAGGTAAATCTGTTTTTTGTATTTTTTTCGCTTTGAAATAATGCCAGCGTAATACACCACATGCTGTTGCGAAACCAACGCAAGCACCTGTTTTTCCCTGATTATTAATCTCCCACCAATTCTCACGGAGGTCCTTTGAAGCAGGAACTGTTGCAGCAAGGTCAACTACTTTTGAATCTATTGCGTCCTCGAATGTCCAGTCATCTTCCTGATGAGCAGAAGGGATGCAATTAAGTATGAATGGTTTGTTATTGAATTTTTTCTTCTTAGCAAGTTTTTTACGTACCATTATTTACTCCTTTCTTCTAATTAGGTAATTTAGTGTGATTTCAATATAATTATTTCAAATTTAATATAAGTTATGGCTTTTAACTACTTTTGTATGCTATTTTAAAAGCATATAAAATATTATGGATATAAGAAATATTGCAATTATTGCACATGTTGACCATGGGAAAACAACTATGGTTGACAGGATTCTGCACCAGGTGAAATTGTTCAGGGATAACCAGGAAGTGCAGGATTTGATTCTGGATTCCAATGATCTGGAACGGGAGAGAGGGATAACAATTTTATCTAAGAATGTGTCAGTAAAATATAAAGGAATAAAAATAAATATTATCGATACTCCCGGTCACTCTGATTTTGGAGGAGAGGTTGAGCGGGTTTTAAATATGGCTGATGGTGTGTTGCTACTTGTGGATGCTTTTGAAGGACCTATGCCACAAACACGGTTTGTTTTGCAAAAAGCGTTACAACTGGGTTTAAAAACTATTGTTGTAATTAATAAAGTTGATAAACCAAATTGTAATCCTGAAGAGGTAAATGAACTTGTTTTTGAACTGATGTTTTCCCTGGATGCTACAGATGAGCAACTGAATTTTCCAACTGTTTACGGTTCTTCAAAACAAGGATGGATGGGGCCCGACTGGAAAACACCAACGGGTGATGTTACATGGTTGTTGGATACAATTATTGAATATTTTGATCCGCCGAAAGATAACCCGGGAACGTTACAATTACAGGTTAGTTCGTTGGACTACTCGTCATATACAGGAAGGATTGCTGTAGGAAGAATACACAGAGGGAGTATAAAAATGGGTGATCGGGTATCTATTGTTCAGAGAAATGGTCAGGTAAATAAATCGGTAGTTAAAGAACTTTATCTTTTTGAAGGTCTTGGAAAAGAAAAGATTAAAACTGAGATTAAATCTGGTGAAATTGTAGCTATAATAGGACTTGAGAACTTTGATATCGGGGATACTGTTGCAGATTTTGAAGAACCTGAAGCCTTAAAACCAATTACAATAGATGAGCCTACAATGAGCATGCTTTTTACTATTAATAACTCACCGTTTTTTGGTAAAGAAGGGAAATATGTTACATCGAGCCATATCAGAGACAGATTGTATAAAGAAACTGAGAAGAACCTGGCATTAAGGGTTGAAGAAACAGATTCACCTGATAGATTACTGGTTTACGGTAGAGGTATTCTTCATTTGTCTATTCTGATAGAAACTATGAGGAGAGAAGGGTATGAGATGCAATTAGGTCAGCCTAAGGTGGTTATTAAAGAAATAGATGGGTTTAAACATGAGCCGGTAGAACTGCTAAATGTAAATGTTTCCGAAGAGTTTTCCGGAAAAGTAATAGAGATAGTTACCAAACGTAAAGGAGATATCCTGAATATTGAAACAAAGAATGAACGAATAAATCTTGAATTTAAAATAACTGCCAGAGGCTTAATAGGACTAACTAATCCCATATTAACAGCAACCGAAGGTGAAGCTGTGATTTCGCACCGGTTTAAAAGTTATGAGCCATGGAAAGGTGAAATACAAGGTAAAAGAAACGGGGCTTTGATAGCGATGGAAACAGGAACATCTATTGCATATTCAATTGATAAACTGCAAGACAGGGGTAAATTCTTTATTGAGCCCAATGAAGTAATATATGCAGGTCAGGTTATAGGAGAGGGCACACGGTATGATGATCTGGTAATAAATGTGATCAAGACTAAAAAACTATCTAATATGCGGGCTTCAGGTTCGGATGAAAAAACGTCAATAGCACCGGCAGTGAAATTTTCATTGGAAGAAGCTATGGAATATATTGGAGAAGATGAATATGTTGAAGTAACTCCGAAATCTATTCGCTTAAGAAAAATATTGCTTAGTGAACACGACAGGAAGAAGAAAAAAAATCAAGGAGTAATTAGATGAGAAAATTAAAAATAGCTGTAGCTCAGTTTGAGCCAAAAGATGGCGACAAGGATTATAATCTTTCAGTTATCGAAGAATTAACCTTTAAAGCAAAAGAGTCAGGGGCAGAAGTAATTAGCTTTCACGAACTGTCAATTACTGCTTATACTTTTTGCAAAAACCTTAGTCGTGTTGAATTTGAAGATCTGGCAGAGAATGTGCCTGGTGGGAATAGTACTGAAAAATTGATATCCATTTCAAAAAAGTATGATATTCCAATATTGGCAGGTTTGGTAGAGGAGGCAGACAGAAAGATTTATAATACTTACATATGCGTGAACAAAACCGGAGTGGTTGCAAAATACAGGAAGATACATCCTTTTATAAGTAAATACATGAGCCCCGGAAGTGAATATATGGTTTTTGACCTAAAGAACTGGAAATGTGGGATACTTATTTGTTATGATAATAATGTGATTGAGAATGTAAGAGCAACATCCATTTTGGGAGCTGAAATTATCTTTGCTCCTCATGTTACCATGTGCACACCTTCCCCAATGCCGGGACGGGGATATGTTGACGATAAATTATGGCAGGAAAGAAAAATAAACCCTGATGCGCTTCGACTGGAATTTGATGGACCAAAAGGCAGGGAATGGCTGATGCGCTGGTTACCAGCCAGAGCATATGATAATGGTGTTTATTATGTTTTCACAAATCCGGTTGGATATGATGGAGAGCATCTTAAAAATGGTAATTCTATGATACTTGATCCTTATGGTGATGTGCTTACAGAAATAAAGTCTTTTGAAAACCATATTAGCGTCGCTACGGTTACAGATGATAAATTAACACTTTCAGGTGGATATCGTTATAAAAATGCCAGGAAACCCGGACTTTATAAAGATATTATCGGGGCAGATCACAGCTCTGAAACTAAACCAATATGGTTGAAACAAAATTAGTACCAAAACATAATTCTTATGGAACCAAATGACAAGTATTTACGACATACCTATTCGTATTTGGCTTTACGAAAAGCAGTAGGATGGATAGGTATATTATTGCCATTCATATTAATGTTTGGTGTTTTTCTGATATTTAAGGGAGAAATTATTCAAGAATCTATTAGTCATTATTACCATACCGGTATGGGTGATGTATTCGTTGGTGCTCTCTGTGCTGTAGCTTTATTCATGTTTTTTTACAGTGGACATGATAAATGGGATGATTGGGCAGGAAATATAACCGGTCTTTTTGCAATAGGTGTAGCCTGGTTTCCTGCAACAGAGGCTGGCCCAAGTGATTTGACAGGTACAATTCATTTTACCTGTGCTGCCCTGTTTTTTCTTACCCTTGCCCTGTTTTCATTATTCTTATTCACAAGGAAAGGACCGAATCCAACAACGCAGAAGTTAACAAGAAATAAAATTTACGTGATTTGTGGGCTTATCATGATTGTCTGCCTGGTTGCTATTGTTATATACCTGAATTTTATTCAAAATGAGAATTCGGAATCCGGTTTTGTTTATTGGGCTGAAACAATTGCTTTAATTGCTTTCGGTGTATCCTGGCTTACCAAAGGAGGAACTCTTTATCCTGATAAATAAAATATAATGAATTTGGCAGGTGCCAGAACTATACCACATTACTTCATCACCTCATCCCAAATCTTATAACATTGAATAGTTAAGGTTAGTTCTTATCCTTTTTTTCTTCTGTCTTTTTTTTGGGTTTAGCTGCTGCTTTTGTAGTTGTGGTTTTTTTTGCTGTGGTTGCTTTTTTTACAGCCGGTTTCTTTTCTGTTTTAGCTGCAGTTTTCTTTACAGTTTTTACTTCAGCTTTCTTTTTAGGTTTTGCTTCAGGTTTCTTTTCTGTTTTAGCTTCAGGTTTCTTTTCGGTTTTTACTTCTGTTTTCTTTGCCTTTGGTTCCTGTTTGACTGGTATTGTCTTTGTTTTGGCTTTTGTTTCTGGCTTAACTTGAACTTTAGCTTCTTCTTTTTCCTTAACCTTTGTTTCCGGTGTATCCTTAACTATAGCTTTTTGTTCTTGCGTTACCTGTGTTTTAACGGGTTTTGAAGCTTCTTTCTTTTTTGGAGGTGCATATAGTTTTTTCTTTTTGGTATTTTTTGTTCTCAATACACCGAAAGTTCCGGCAAATAATTTACCTCTTCTGGTTTTCATATCTCCTTTTCCCATAACGATTCTTTTAATAAAGTTATAATTCTAAATTCCTGGTTTTAATTAGTGCGCCCAAAATTACTAATTCTAACGGGAATTCATAGAAAAATTTGTTCTAATAAATAGTAAAATTAGTTCATCTGATAAGAACTTATTGTAAATTTGTGACTTTACAAGGATTACATCAGGTGGTGCCTGTATAATGATAATATTTTTCTAGATGAATTTTAATAGAATTGGCTTGCTATTTATCACAGGTTTTTGTTTGCTGTTTTTTTCGTGCGAATCTGATGAGTCATGTGAGCAATCAACAGTTTCCATGTTAAATGCAGGTTTTTATACGATCGTGGATAGTTTACCTATATCCGCATCGATAGGTGATTTTACAGTTTACGGAATAGGCAGGGCAGATAGTATGATATATGACCAGGCAAGCTCTGTTGGTAGTTTTGATCTTCCTCTTTCTTCTAATTGTGATACTACAGGATTTGTTTTAACCATGGGTACTGAAACTGATACGATTATATTTCTGTATTCCCGTGAATTACACCTGTTATCGATGGAATGTGGGTTTACGACATATTTTTATATTGAAAGGATAGATAATACATCAAATACTATTGATTCAGTAAGTGTGGTCAATGAAAAAGTAACAACCGGTGATGATGAGAATATTCAGATATACCTTTAGTTTGTTCATGTTAGCCTGGTTGACTGCCGGTGCTCAAACTGACTCTCTTGATATTAGAGGAGGATTAAGGTTTGGGTTTGATATTTCGCGTATTGCTGTGCCGTATCTTGATGAAGGAAGAGTGGAATATGACGGATCAGTTGATCTCAGAATAAACAAAAACCTGTATCCTGTAATTGAAGTTGGTTGGGGTAGTTTTGAAACAAAGGAGATGAATTTCTCATACAGGTCAACCGGCTATTCGATACGTATCGGGATTGATAAAAATTATCTGAAAAAGGATGATGCAAATGAAATGGGGATGTTTTTCGCAGGGTTCAGGTATGGTATGAGCTTTTTCAAACATGAAGCTCCTGATCTGGAAATTCCAGATCCATATTGGGGAGATTTCTCCGGCGCAATTCCTGCAAAAAGCATGAATGCTCATTGGCTGGAATTTACAACCGGGATTAGAGCTGAAATATTTAAAAACATTTATTTAGGATGGTCATTAAGGGGCAGGTTGCTTATACATAGATCGGATGATAACAACATGTCACCTTATTTTATACCGGGGTATGGCAAAGTAAGTGGCAGGAATACTTTAGGTTTCAGATATTCGATTTTTTATCAACTTCCCTTATAAAGAAAACCCGCGGGTGTTGTTTGAAGGATTCAATCATTCAGTTTTTCTTGTAGCGAATATCACTACAACAACTTAATTCCCGCTTTAGCACATGACTCAACCATTTCATCCGGCCATATACCTGCCTGCACTTCTCCAATATGGGCTTTTTCTAAAAGATACATACAAAGCCTTGATTGACCTATCCCGCCTCCCATTGACAGGGGTAATTCATCGTTTAATAATCTTTTGTGGAAGTATAATTCTTTACGGTTATCGTTTCCCGTAATCTTTAGTTGATTAAGCAAAGTTTCTTTATCAACTCTTATACCCATTGAAGAAATCTCACAGGCTGATTCAAGCACAGGGTTCCAAACAATAATATCTCCGTTCAGTCCTTTATATCCGTTTTTCGTTTCAGTTGTCCAGTCATCATAATCAGGTGCCCTGCCATCATGAGGTTTCCCGTCTGCCAGAACACTTCCTATTCCAATAATAAATACTGCTCCAAATTTTTGTGAAATTTTATTCTCACGTTCTTTAGGACTGCTTTCGGGATAAAGGGCAAGTAATTCTTCCGAATGGATGAATTTTATCATTTCCGGTAGCTTTTCTTTGATCTGAGGGAATGCTTCTGATACAAGAAATTCTGTCCTCTTTATTGCATTATATATTTTAACAACAGTGTTTTTCAGGTAATCCGGATTCCTGTCGGTTGATGAAATTACTTTCTCCCAGTCCCACTGATCTACATAGATTGAATGAATATTAGAGAGTATTTCATCGGGACGGATAGCGTTCATGTCGGTATAAATCCCTGTTCCATTATTCATTTCCAGGTCAGCCAGCATTAATCGTTTCCATTTGGCCAGTGATTGCACTATCTCAAATTCTTCATTCTTAATATCTTTTACCCTGAAAGAGACCGGCTTTTCAACACCACTCAGATCATCATTAATACCGGTTCCTTTTTTGACAAACATAGGAGCTGTTATCCTTTTCAGGTGTAGCTCTGCAGCAAGGTTTACCTGGAAATGATCTTTGATAAATTTTATTGCATGTTCGGTATTCTTAACGCCCAGCAGACTTTGATAGTTTTTAGGAATTGTAAGGTGACTCATAATTATACATCAGATTCATTAGTTAGCCTTTCAAGTCTTTTCATTCATTACTTGTTGCATTCTCAAGAGTTTTCATTATACTGAACACAAATGCAGAGGATAGGAATAACATAACTACAAGTAACAGGAAGAATTGCCACATTTCCCATTTCACCCAGAAAGGCCCTATTAGTCCGGCAAGCAGGTTCCCGATTGCCGTTGATCCCAGCCAGGCTCCCTGCATAAAACCGGAAAGGCTTGGAGGAGCAACTCTCGAAACAAAAGAAAGTCCAATTGGGCTATAAAATAATTCTGATATTGTAAGGCTGAAATAAGTAGCAATCAGCCAGTAGGGAGTAACCCTCATAGCATCAGCAACAGAACCTGCGACAAAATATTTTGGTGCAACAAGACCTATGGTTGCAACAATCATAATTACAAAACTTAATCCTGCAAGGGAAAGCCCAATGCCAATCTTTCGCGGAGAACTTGGCTCCAGGCGCCTTTTGTTGAGTGAGGCAAAGATTCCTATGACCAGTGGTGTCATGAAAACAATGAAGATAGGATTAAATTGCTGGAATATGATAGGGCTAATGGGCATCTTGGAATTATAGCTGCTAATCACCATGTAGGCAATTACAGTTCCAATGACCGCCATACTCAAGCCGGTCATTTTCATGAGTTTACTGTTATTCTTGCCAATTAATAATATAAGTCCGATAATAACAGCAATAATGGGAAGGAATGCCCTGAGATCAAAAAATGCATAAGTGAAAGTGCTGACCTCAGTAAATGTGTAATCACGTGCAAAGATGGTTAAGGTAAAACCATTTTGATGGAAAGCCATCCAGAAGAAAATATTAACCATAAAGATCAGGCCAAGCGCAACCAGCCTTTTTTTGTATTGTTCAGGTTTAAGTTTAATTACGTTTGAGGATTTATCCTTAATCGCTTCTTTGTGCATTACATCAACATGCTTATATGTTTTACGAAAGCCAACAAAGATGATCAGGGAAATGAAAATACTTATTGCTGCAATGCCAAAACCAAGACTATAGGATTTACTGAGTGTATCGATATAATGCTGGCTGAAATCAGTGAGGTTAGTAAATTTATAAGCAGTGTCCGGAAGGATTGAAGATTTTGCCAGTTCCAGATATTCAGCGGCCTTATCATAAATACCTCCTTCTTGTAAAGTATTCAGGTAGTTATGAGCCATACTGGGAATATTAGCGTTATAAATCAGGTCTCCTTTTTTCATGATCCACTTGCTCATGGCCTGGGCAGCAGATGGGGCAAAAAAGGCTCCTACATTAATTCCCATGTAAAAAATCCAGAAAGCAGCATCCCTGAATTTATCGAGTTTTGAATCATCGTAAAGTTTCCCTACAAGGGCTTGTAGATTACCTTTAAAAAAGCCGGTTCCAAAAGATATAATGGTAAGGGATATGTATATCATAAATTTCTCAGAACCGGGTTGTGACAGTAATAAATAACCTGCGATCATAAGGATAATACCCAGAGTAATGGTTTTTCCAAAACCCAGGAGCTTGTCGGCAATTATCCCACCCAGAAGAGGAATGAAATAAATTCCGAATAGAAATGTTCCGTATACCCGGCCGGCTTCTTCGGCATTCATGCCAAATCTGGCCTGCAGGAAAAGAATAAATATAGCAAGCATGGTGTAGTACCCAAAACGCTCACCCATATTTGCAAATAAAAAGACATAAAGTCCTTTAGGATGTCCTTTTAACATTTTTTTAGTTTTTATTAATTAGTGATGTAAAAAAATAATTGAGACAAATATATATAACTTTTGTTCACTTCATGAGTTTTTAAATATGTTAAAGATTTTTTATTTGTCAGGGAAGAGGTTATTTTTGTAAATAAGAGAGCTTTGAAAAATCTGTAATGGCAGCTGAGAACCTGCTTAATGCATTGATGAATAAATATATTGTTTAATTATGAATAATAACCAGGCAGGAAAAATATTTAGTTCAGAACAGGTAAAAGGGATTGATCAATATACAATTTCAAATGAACCGATTGTTTCTATTGACCTTATGGAACGAGCAGCTGGTACTGTATTTCAATGGATACTTAACCGTTATGATAACACAAGGAACGGCTTTTAATGAACTAAAAAATTCGTAATACCAATTTTATATTTATAAAAATAAAACTATGAAGAGCTGGATTAGAATCCTGTGTGTAATTTCCATTTTAGTATTTTTTTCCGGATGTGAAACACCCATACTAATTCATTCAACGGTGACTCCACTGGATGATCATATGAGTATTTCATCTGGGAGTATTATTTATTCTTTACCGCAAACAACATTTCATATTGAGGTTACTGCAAAGAAAACTGTTTATAAGCAGGGCCCCTATTTTCATTATGCTGAAAAATACCTGGGTATTAAGGAGAAATTTCCTGAGAGTTCTGTTAAATGGACTATTACCGATATCAATATTTCTTCATACGAGGAAATTGATCCGGATCATTATTATGTAATAGAAAGTGATGGATTTTTCGAGACAAATGCACTGGCGATGACAAAAGCAGGATTGATCCTTACACCCAATCCTGAGGTTTATAATAAAGAACCTTCTCTGAGTGGACTAGTATCAGAGCGTCCGGTGAGAATTTATTTTACTGACCTTTCCGTTAAAGGAAATCTTAAGGAGAAGGTTCAGCCTGTAAGTGATATTTTGCAAACAGATACTGCTTTATTCCTTCAGATCCCCGTTTTTATGAAGAAGGAAAAAATCCCAAAGACCATTGAAGAAAAAGCCGGGGAAGTTGCAGATTTCATAAATGATCTAAAAACCCGAAGGCTTGAACTTTTAGGTGACCCTTATGATATTTCTCTTGATGGTGGTGGATTTGAATATATTATTGAAGAGATGAAAAGACTTGAAAAAAAATATTTAGCACTGTTTACAGGAATTACATATTCAGAGGTTTACAAAGCATCATTTGGGCATACTCCGGATGAAAATATTCCGGGCAAGCCCGAGGTGTTATTCCGGTTTTCAGATAATATGGGTATCCTGCCAGCTACAGATCTTACAGGCAGACCTGTTGTTATAGAGTTTAATAGTGAGAAGAAAACTGCTGTTCTTTCCCCTTTAATTATAGAACCATTTGTTTTGCAAGACGAGGAAAAACCTCCATCTGTACCTCTTTATTATCGTATTCCTGATGTTGTTGAAATAAGAGTGGTAGATGGCCGCAACATATTGGGACATAAGAAAGCTCTTGTATACCAGTTTGGAAAAGTGGTGAATCTCCCTTCGAATTTCTTGATAAGAAAGAAATAGCACCCAGCACCCAGCAACAATTATTTAAGTCTACTTTGAAAAGAAGCCTGAAATTCCTCCCATTTCTTTGTTTTATATTCGTCATTAGCAAAAAAAATCAGAATAGGTTCGATTTGTTCAGGGGTAAAGTATCCGGGAATAGCAGTTATCAGTTGAAGATCCTCTGTCATATATGCAACCGATGGGTATGACATTTGCCCCTGGAGAAGTGCAACTGCAAGTTGATGGGGGTTTCTTGACCTGCCACCTTCATTAATAAATGTTTTTCCGCCAAATTCGATTGATTCTTTTGATTCAGCATCGAATTTTACAGGGTAATACCCACCGTTAAGTATCTTAGCAATTTCCGGATGCTCAAATGTTTCTTTATCCATCTTTTTACACCAGCCACACCAGTCGGTATAAACATCAATAAAAAGTTTTTTTGGATTTTCTTTTGAGAGTTTAACTGCCTCCTGAAAAGTGTACCATTTAACATTCTTACCGCTTTCTTGTCCGAATAAAGCGGAGGCACTTATAATAAATAATAGTATCGGAATTGCTTTTTTCATATGCTTAAAATATTTTATCAATAATATCAAATTCGTTGGAGATTTACAAAAATAATACCAAATATGAAAATAATGACATAATTGCATATGTCATATATCAACAATCCCGGATAAAGTTTCTGGAAAACTCATTATTTTTCTTATTTTTATGCCCTTCTAATTTAACTAATTATTTTAATAAGTAAAATATGGAAACTGTAAAAAAGACACTGCGTGATTCTACACCAATGCGTTGGTTTATGGTGGTTTTGGTTAGTATGTTGATGTTCTCAACATACTGGTTTCAGGATTTTTTCTCTGGATTAAAAGGATTGATGGAAACGGAAATGGGTTTTACAAGTGAGGAATTTGGTCGCATGATTGGTCTGACTACCATTGCTAATATGTTCGGAATGATCATTGTTGGCGGCATTATGATCGATAAATGGGGAGTTCGTATTGCCGGTTTCGCTTTTGGCGGTCTGGCTACAATTGGCGCAACCATTACTGCTTTAGCTTCATATGGGTTTTTTGGTGAGAGTCATTCTACTCAGTTAGTACTGATGGTTGTTGGCAGGATCATGTTTGGGTCCGGATTAGAGGTTGTTTGTGTTGTGGCTACCAGGTCTATTGTAAAATGGTTTAAGGGTTACGAGCTTGCCCTTGCTATGGCGATAAATATGGGATTCGGACGACTTGGTTCCGCTATGGGTATTGCTTTATCAATCGATATTGGAGGGAATAGCGTTCCCCCTGCAGTGGCATTTGCAGCTACTCTTATCGGTCTGTCATTAATAATTTTTATAGTCTATTCAGTGTTTGATGTGAAGCTTGATCGCCAGGTTGGCAAAGCAAAGGCTGAAGAAGGTGAAGCAGAGGAAGATTTCAAATTTGCAGATTTAGTAAAGTTAATTACAAACCGGTCTTTCCTGTTTATTGCCCTCCTTTGTGTTACTTTCTATTCTGCCGTATTCCCTTTTATACAATACGCACCCGACCTCCTTGTAAATAAATTTGGTTTTACCTACGATTTACCTACGGGTATCAATTATTTTCAAATTGGAGGAAGTACTGCTCTAGGTAATTCTGCGATCTTTATCGGTCTGTTTTTGTTTGGGTTAGCTTTTTCTATGATCCCGGCAAGAATGAAAACCCTTTCACTGAAAGTAGTATCACTTGCTATTATATTTACCGTTTTTATCCTGTTTATAATAGGACTCTGGCCAACTTTATCGGTATGGTTACATAACGGACCAAAGACTTCGAGTTTGATCCCGATGGGTACAATCCTGTTTACACCAATCTTCGGGAGTTATGTTGATAAAAAAGGAAAGGCAGCTTCATTAATGATCCTTGGAGCTCTTTTACTGATTTTTGCACATATTTCATTATCTGTTTTCAACAGCGAAATACTTGGTTACTTTGGACTTTTAAGTCTTGGTATTGCCTTTTCACTAGTGCCTGCTGCAATGTGGCCATCAGTTGCAAAAATTGTTGCTGAAAATCGTCTGGGAACGGCTTATGCCTCAATGTTTACAATTCAGAACTGGGGTCTTGGGTTGTTTTTCTGGGGTATTGGTGCAGTCCTTGATCTTGCAAACAAAGCTAACCTTGATGCTATCAGGGCAGGGGAGATGGTGTACGATTATACGATTCCAATTGGTATGCTTGTTGTGCTGGGTATTATTTCTATATTTCTTGCTTTCCAGCTTAAAAAAGCAGATGCTAAACAAAAATATGGTCTTGAATTACCTTCAGGTGTGACACCTGAATAAACTTTTTAATATACACTAATAGAATAATTATTGATATGAGTAAAGAAATTACAAATCTGGATCCTAAAAAGCTTTGGGAGAATTTCTATAAGCTTACTCAAATTCCGCGTCCTTCAAAAAAAGAAGGGAAAATTATTCAGTTTATGCGTGAATTTGGTGAAAACCTTGGACTTGAAACAATTGTGGACGAAGTAGGTAACGTTATAATTATGAAGCCTGCAACTTCCGGGATGGAAAACAGGAAAACTGTTGTTCTTCAGGGACATTTGGATATGGTACCTCAAAAAAACAGTGATAAGACATTCGACTTTGAGATTGACCCTATTGAGCCTTTTGTAGAAGATGGTTGGGTAACTGCTGATGGAACAACTCTGGGTGCGGATAATGGTATAGGTGTTGCTGCAGCAATGAGTATCCTCGAGTCTGACGATCTGCAACACGGACCAATCGAAGCCTTGTTTACAATTGATGAAGAGACCGGAATGACCGGGGCTTTTGGTCTTAAAGCAGATGTCCTTGATGGTGATATCCTTATCAATATGGACTCTGAAGATGAAGGTGAATTGTATGTGGGTTGCGCCGGAGGTACAAATGGAAACATGAAAATTTCTTTTATTGAAGAAAATGTACCGGATGGACATAAGGCTTTTAAACTTGAATTATCGGGCTTAAAAGGTGGACACTCAGGTATAGATATTCCTCTTGAAAAGGGGAATTCAAATAAACTGCTGAACCGTTATATGTGGCATGCTGCAAAAAAGCATGGATTACGAATTGGTGAGATTGATGGAGGAAGCCTGAGGAATGCTATACCAAGGGAATCTTTTGCAATTGTTACTGTACCTGCTGCCGGCGAAAAGGAGTTTTTAGAGTGTGTTAAGGAATACGATAAAATATTTAAGAATGAGTTTTTATCAATCGATCCGGGCATAAAACTGGAAGCTAAACCTGCTGAAATTCCTGAAAGTGTTATGGATAAGGTGTCGCAGGACAAACTCCTGAATGCTGTTTACGCATGTCCAAACGGAGTTGTCAGAATGAGCACTGATATGGAAGGGCTGGTTGAAACATCAACTAACCTCGCCGTGATTAAGACGGAAGGGAATGAGGTTAAAATTCAATGCCTGATGAGAAGTTCGGTGGATACTGCAAAAGAAGATCTGAAAAATATGTTCACAAGCGTGTTCGAACCGGTCGGAATTGATATTGTGTTTGAAGGTGAATATCCGGGCTGGAAACCGAATATGGATTCAGCTATCCTGAAAACAATGCAGGATGTATATAATAAAAAGTTTGGTAAAATACCTGAAATAAAGGCTATTCATGCCGGTCTTGAATGTGGATTACTTGGTGGGGTCTATCCAAACATGGATATGATTTCGTTCGGACCAACAATAAGATATCCGCACTCTCCGGATGAAAAAGTAAATATCGAAACAGTTTCGAAATTCTGGGAGTTCCTTCTTGAAACGTTAAAGGCAATTCCTGTAAAGTAGAGTATTACGCATGAAAACTTATTGTTCAGCAATTTTTCTTCTTCTCCTTACAGTAACAGGCTTTTCGCAGAACATAAACAAGATTGAATTTTCTGAGAGGGTTGGCAACATGATACTGATAGGAGAATGTAACCGCGATGCATTTACTATGGAACCATTTATGGAATGGTATGATATAGAGTATGAGGAATATACACCTGATCAAACTATTATTGAGAAACTTAAAAAAGATATCAATAATGTATCCCGGATTAAGATAGTTATGGGTTCATGGTGTTCTGATAGTCAGAGAGAAGTACCCAGGTTCTACAGGATTATGGATGAGGCAGGTATCCCGGATGAAAAAGTGGAACTAATCAGTGTTAACAGGGATAAAATGGTTCCCGGAATAGATATAAGTGCACTCAAAATTGAAAGAGTTCCTACTTTTATTTTTTATGATGGAATAAAGGAACAGGGCAGAATTATTGAAACTCCTGTTGAAACATTAGAGGAAGACCTTCTCAGGATACTAGTTAATAAGCCCTTGTACGAACCTGAGTAATTGTGAATTTTTACTCAAATATCTGGTAATCTATCTAAGAATGTGTTACATTTGTGCTATATATTAAAAAAGCATGAACAGAAAACCTAAATATATCCCGTTTTATTCCCGCAGCGGGAAATGCCTGTTTGAATGCTGGATCTTCTATTAGAGTGCCACAAAGGCTTTTGAAACAGCCCATTAAATACTCTTCGTTTTCAATAACCGCTTTATTATTATATCTGTAATTATTTTTTGTTAATTGAGACTTATCAGTTATGAAAGGACTGATCTTTGACATAAAAAAATTTGCACTGCATGATGGTCCGGGCATCCGGACAACTGTATTCCTTAAGGGGTGTCCTTTGAATTGCCTGTGGTGTCATAATCCCGAAAGCCGGTGTTTTGACACTGAATCATATATACGTGTTGATAAACTTGATGGAAAGTCTTTTAATAAACAGAAAACTATTGGTAATTGGATGACAGTTGAGGAAGTTATCATTGAGATTGAAAAAGATAAAATGTTTTATGAGGAATCAAATGGGGGAGTGACATTCTCGGGTGGTGAACCATTTGCTCAGTATGAATTCTTAACCGGTTTACTTATTGTTTGCAGGAAAAAGAATATTCATACTACTGTAGATACAACCGGTTATATAAAGAGAGAACAACTTAATAAAATTCATAAATTGGTTGATTTGTTTCTTTATGATCTGAAACATATGGATGATAAATTGCATAAAAAATATACAGGTGTTTCTAATAAACTTATTATTGAGAACCTTAAATGGTTGTCAAACAGAAAGAGTAATATAAAAATTCGTTTTCCGGTTGTGCCGGGTTATAATGATTCTGAAAAAAATATTGACCTGATGAGATTTTTACTAGAAAATTTATATCCTGATGTGAGACATATTGATCTGCTTCCTTATCATAAAATGGCAGGTAGTAAAGCTAAGAGGCTTGGATTAAAACAACAAGTGGGCGGGATTGAAGAACCTGATGCTCGAAAATTAGGATATATAAGAAAGAAGTTTGAAGAAATTGGTTTTACTGTAGGGATTGGTGGATAAGAATGTAAATTAAAAATTAAAAATTAGAAATTATAAATTACGAAATGAACAAACGTGTCAGAATATTAAGAGAGCAAAGTCTGAATGCAATAAACCGTTTATCGCATGAAAGAGCTGTTCTGGTGACTGATTATTATCAGAATCAAAATACACGGGGATTGTCAAAGCCTGTTGAACGGGCAAACCTCTTTGAACATATTTTAAAGAACAAATATATCTGTATTAATGATCTTGAACTGATAGTAGGAGAAAGGGGTCCGGCACCTAAAGCAACTCCTACTTATCCTGAGATTACATTACATTCCCTTAAAGATCTGGATATTCTTGACTCCAGACCAAAAGTTTCGTTTAAGGTTGATGAAAAGACACGGAAGATATACAAAGAGCAGATCATTCCGTTCTGGAAAGGAAATACCAACCGTGACAGGATAATGCAGAATATGGACAATGAGTGGTTGGATGCATATGAAGCCGGTGTTTTTACTGAATTTCAGGAACAACGGGCTCCTGGACATACTGTACTTGGAGAAAAAATATATAGCCAGGGAATGGTTGATATTCAGAAAGAGATAAGCGAGCAGATAGAAAAGCTGGATTTTTATAAGGACAACAATGCGTATAATCGCAGAGAGGAACTTAAAGCGATGTATATTACTGCTACTGCTTTAATTATGTTTGCTGAAAGACATGCTAAAAAGCTTACTGAACTGGCTGTAGAAGAGCAGGATAGTAAAAGAAAAGAGGAACTGGAGAAAATGGCTGCAATTTGTAGAAAAGTGCCGGCAAATGCTCCTGAAACATTTCATGAGGCTTTACAATATTACTGGTTTGTTCACCTGGGAGTTATCACTGAACTTAATCCGTGGGACTCATTTAATCCGGGCAGACTTGATCAGCACCTTTATCCATTTTATAAAAAAGGATTGAAAGATGGCACTTTTGATACAGAAAAAGCGACCGAACTACTGCAATGTTTCTGGGTGAAATTTAATAATCATCCTTCACCTCCTAAGATAGGGGTAACAGCACAGGAAAGTAATACTTATACTGATTTTACCCTGATCAACCTGGGGGGATTGAAGGAAGATGGTTCTGATGCGGTAAATGAGCTAAGTTACTTGATATTGGATGTTATTGAGGAAATGCGGATACTCCAGCCCTCATCAATGGTACAACTGAGCAAAAAAAATCCTGATAAATTTATACATAGAGCACTTAAGATCATTAAGACAGGGTTTGGTCAGCCGTCGGTTTTTAATACTGATGCAATAATTAAGGAGCTTGTTCGCCAGGGAAAATCAGTTGAGGATGCCCGTAACGGAGGTGCCAGCGGATGTGTTGAATCAGGAGCTTTTGGTACGGAGGCATATATCCTTACAGGCTATTTTAACTTTAATAAAGTGCTTGAGATAACTTTGAATAACGGAACGGATCCTGCTACAGTTAAACAGATCGGTATCCAAACCGGAGATCCAACAAAGTTCAGGTCGTTTAATGAATTATTAGATGCCTGGAAAGAACAGTTAAACCGGTTTATCGATATAAAAATAAAGGGAAACAATATTATTGAGAAAATTAATGCCGATTTTATGCCTGTGCCTTTCCTGTCAGTACTTATAGATGATTGTATTAAGAACGGAAAGGACTATAATGCCGGAGGGGCAAGGTATAATACAAGTTATATACAGGGGGTTGGTCTGGGTAGCATTACCGATAACCTTACCTCTGTCAGGTATCATGTTTTTGATAAAAAAGATATAACAATGGCTGAGTTGCTTAAAGCTTTGAAAGCCAATTACAGGGGATATGATGAATTAAGGCATAAACTGGTTTATGAAACTCCCAAGTTTGGTAATGATGATGAATACACCGACCTGCAGGCAGTAACAGTTTTTGATTGTTTTTATGATGCGGTGAACGGCAGGCCCACTGCACGTGGAGGAGAATTCAGGATCAACCTGTTACCAACCACAAGCCATATATACTTCGGAAGTGTTATCGGAGCGATGCCTGATGGGAGAAAAGCAGGCAAACCTGTTTCTGAAGGAATTTCACCTGTTCAGGGTGCCGACACAGAGGGCCCCACTGCTGTGATAAAATCGGTAGCAAGGATAGATCACATTAAAACCGGAGGCACATTGCTTAACCAAAAATTCTCGCCCGATTTCTTTAATACAGAAGCAAATATTGTCAAACTCGGAAATCTTATCCGTGCCTATTTCCGGATGGATGGTCATCATATCCAGTTTAATGTGGTTGATGCAGAAACCCTGAAAGACGCACAGAAGAATCCTGAGAATTACCGTGATCTGATTGTAAGGGTAGCAGGGTACAGCGATTATTTCAATGATTTAGGAGAAGACCTGCAAAACGAGATCATCAGCAGGACGGAGCATGGGGGGATGTGATATAATACTCCAACTGGCTACCATAAATCCATATTTTTAACCATATTCTGGACCAGATAAATATCTGCTGGAGGAGGAACATGATGAAGATCGTGAATCCTGTTGTCATTCCAACAACGCCTGAAAGGAATTTGAATACCAGTATCAGCAAAACGAGATTTGCCAGTAAAAGTAAATAGAGAGGATAGGTTGAAAAGAACTTCCGTGATACGAATTTAACTGAAGTCCATATCTTTTTCAAAACTTTAGTTGTATCTTCTGTAATAATCATAAACCTGGTGTAATGTGCAACGATCAGGAGATAAATAATAATGAGAAGATGCAGTACGGCTCCTGCAATTGCAGCATAAAAAAGTGCTTTTTCTGATTCGGCATTTTTTGCAAGTGTTGTGATAATAATTGATAAAGGGAGCCATATAATAAGGATCACCAGTGCATGAATAATTATGAAATATAAAGTTAATCGCAGGAATCTGAAGAAGAATTTACTGCCGTTAGCGAAGAATTCTTTGCCTTTAAAAACAGCCCCGTTATCTAAAGTTTTCAGGATTCCTCCTGCCATAAAAATGCTTAAGAGAAGATACAGGATTGCCAGCCAGATACCTTCTTTGAACAGGAGGCCGATTGATACTTTTGCACTGTCTGTGAATTCCTGAAAAGCTGTATAATTAAAGCCCTCCAGCAGCTTGTTAACCTGAAGACTTCCATGAGCCGCATTGGTGATCACCCCATAAAAAGGAATAGCCAGTGCCAGCGCGAAAAGAAGGTTTATAACATATATCAGTGTTGTCATCTTCAACGAACGGGATGCCAGTCGTAATCCGGATAAATAGTCTTGTATAATTGTCATGATTTTTATTTGTATTAAATGAAAATGGCGAAATTCTGAAAGATGTTTTGCATCAGGAACAGGAATTTAATTAAATGTTTTTTGAAAACAGTTCTTTCAGGTTTAATAGCCCGACTGTTATTCTGTAAATTAATATCAAGCATTATCTTATTCTCCGGGTCGATTTGTGCCCAGGTAATTTTTTCGGGTTTTTCATATGAAAATTCTTTGGTTCTGCTTTTTCCGTCCCAGGTTTCAATAACCTCTTCGCCGTCTTCAAAATGGATAAGCACTTCCTGGGGCATTACTACCTCGCCAAGCCGGTGTATTACCACGGATGATTTATATATTATATTTTCATACTCTGTTTTCTTGTATATCAGTTTATTACCTCCGGTGTCATCAATACCTTTTGGGGGAGTTAATTTATTATTTTTTATCCTGAGAAGCTTATAATCACATACTTCCGATCCAGACAAAGTCTGGTCAAAGAACCAGTTCATATTTTCCCCAAACCCGGTTCCATAATTTTTTGTTACAACCTCATTCACCACGTTGATAAAATCTTTTCCGCAAGGATGTTTGAATTTCCACTTTTCAAAAAATGTCTTCCATATTTCTTCGTTAGTTTCTTCTCCCACGAGGCGTTCCAGGGTCATGAACATTGTGGCTGGTTTATTATACGACATTGAACTATAACCCCCATGCTCGAATTCCCATGACGTACGGGTACTCTCGGCAATTTTTGGGTAAAGTAAACGGGTATATGATAACCTCTGGTTTTCCTTATCATCATAATGGAATTTCTTAAACCCGACAAATGATGTACCCTTACCATATGTATGATCCATTATGCGTGATTCGAAATAAGTATTCATTCCTTCGTCCATCCATGCTTCTTCAAATTCGTTAGTGGCAAGGATCCCCATAAAATAAGTATGACCGAATTCATGGATGGTTACCATTTCAGTTAACCGGAGTTCATCCGGTATGCCCCATAATGAACCGGCTGTAAAAAATGTCGGATATTCCATTCCGGCTGAGCCCAACCCCCTGAAAGGAGGGTCAACAACTGATACGGTGGAATATGGGTAGGGACCCAAATGTGCATCAAAATACTCCAGTGCAGCTTTAACTGATTCGGTATGTCGCAAAGCAAGTTGTTCATGTTCGGGTTGCAGGTAAACTTTTATATCTACATCCTTCCATTTATCTTCTACAACAATAAACCGCGGTGATGTAGTCCATGCAAAGTCAACAACATCTTCAGCCAGGTAAGTTATCTGCTTCAGTCCGTTTTCAACTGTTTTTTCACTTATCCGTTTCCCCGTAGCACCTACAATAAAATTTTCCGGCACAGTTATTTCTATATGATATACACTAAAGTTGGCATAGAATTCAGAATGGGCGTGATACTGGTGGCAATTCCATTGCCCTTTCTCAGCATAACGCATACCGGCAGGTTCATATACACCGATCTTTGGGAACCATTGTGCGACTAAAAAATAATTATCGCTGAAACCGGATCTTGCAAAGATCTTTGGCAATTTTGATCTGAACTCAATATTCAGTGTCAGGCTTTCGCCTGGCAGAACCGGATCTTCAAGTTTTACTGAAGCTACAGTTTGATCATCTGCATTATCGTCATCGGGCTGAACAAATTGTATTGAACTGGTAAGATCATTTCCTTCCGGGGTCTTTAGTGAAAGAATGTCAACCCAGCCCCACGTTTTTGGATCTTTAGTATCCACACCTTTTCCCCTTAGCTGCCCACCTGACTCTTTCCAGAAAGTTGACCTGTTATTCTTAAATGCATTCAGGTACATATGAAAATGTAATTCACGGATTGTATCCTGCGATGGATTTTTCCATTCCAACGTCATAGTACCGTCAACGATTTTTTCTACAGGATCAAGTTTTACCTTTATGTCATAATTGACAATCCTGGGACTGAGAGCCTGGCTGTTGCCCGAAAATGATACGGACAACATTAGCATGCATGTGAAGAAAGCAGTTGTAATTATTTTTTTGCATTTCATAGCGCAGTTATTTTTTTATCAAAGATGCTTTATTCTTTTCGTTTGTTATATTTTTAGCTTCAGGAGTATAGAGAAATTCTATCAGGTCTTTGTATTGTTCCACAATTTTGCCTCGTACAATTTTCATTGTAGAGTTAACCAGGAGGTTTTCCTGAGTAAATGCTTCTTCGGTAATCCCTATTGCACCAGGCAGCCAACGCTGTGGGAACATTTCTTCGTATTTCCCGCCCTTTCGGTAGGCATTTATTTCAGATTCAATTAATTTAAGAGCAGCATTCTTTCCTTCCTCTGATGTGATATCCTGGTTTTCCTCTTTCAGTTTACGATTTATTGCTTCTTTGTCAGGAACAATCAATACTACGGTGTAGGGGTTCTGGTTATTATATAGCATACACTGGTCAATATATGGTGATTGTTCAGTAAACGCTTCCTCTATTCCTTCAGGACTGTATTTTTCTCCATCATCAGATATCAGCAAACTTTTGAAACGACCAAGGACATAAAGAAAACCATCATGATCCATATAACCCATATCGCCGGTATACAGCCAGCCATCTTTCAAAGTTGATTTTGTTGCTTCTTCATTTTTCCAGTATCCAACCATTACATTATCGCCTTTAACCACTATCTCACCTTTTTTACCAACAGGAAGTTTATTTCCATCTTCGTCACATATTTTCAGTTCAAGATTTTGCGCCAGGAACCCTGAGGATCCGAGCTTATGACGTTGCAGGGCATTTCCACTAATAATGGGCGCCGCTTCAGTAAGTCCGTATCCCTGGAACATAGGCATGCCAATAGCGTAGAAAAATCTCTGCAGTTCGATATCCAAAAGGGCACCACCACCAATAAAGAAATCGATCTTTCCACCAAATCCTTCCCGTATTTTTGAAAACAGGATCTTATCGTATAAAAAAAGGAGTGGTTTTTTAAGTTTCTGGAGTCCCTTCCCTTTATTAATGCCTTCTTTATTGTATGAATAGGCTATTTTTAAGGCGTGGTTAAATAGTTTTTCAATAACCGGTCCTTTGGCACTGATATTCTTTTCGATATTTTTCCTGAAGTTTTTTGCCAGTGCAGGAACACTCATAAGAAGGCTGGGTTTGATCTCTTTAATATTTCCCGGTATATTTTTTCGTGTTTCAAATCCTGTTTTTCCAACTTTAACAGATGCAATGCTTGCTCCTTTTCCCATAAAACTATATAATCCTGCTGTGTGTGCAAAAGAATGATCCCATGGTAGTATAAGCAATGTGCAATATTCAGATGGTATATGCATAATGGTATATGCCTGTTCAACATTTATCACATAATTTTTATGCGATAGTATTATACCTTTCGGGTCGGCAGTGGTTCCTGAAGTATAACAGATATTGGCATAATCATCGGGAATTAATGATTGCCATCTTTTATCAAACTCTTCGCTTTTGTCTGCAAGATATTCCTCTCCTTTTATTTTAATATCTGAGTATAAGATATCTTTTTCTTCAGGATTTATTTCATTATCTAATATAATTACTTTCTTAAGGTCTTTCAGTTCATGCTTAATAGTTATTAATTTTTGTGCCTGGTTGCCGGAAGTAATAACCATTTTTGATCCGGAATGTTCCAGTCTGAATTTTATTTCAGATGGTTCCGTAAGCATAACAGACATTGGAACATTGACTGCTCCTGCATATAGTATTCCCAGCTCGCATATCAGCCAGTCATTACGTCCTTCAGAGATCAAACCGATCCTGTCTCCCTTATTAATACCGATGGAAATAAGTCCGGCTCCGAATTTTCTGGCTTCATGCCTGATCTCCGCATATGTAGCGCCTTCGTATTTATCACCATTTTTCTCCCACATAAAAACATTATCAGAAAATTTGTTTACGCTTTCTTCGAAGAACTGTATGATTGTTTTCATTGTAATGATTGATTTGTCAACATTATTGCAAGATACGAAAAAGATGGAATACTGGAATAATGAAAAATAAGAAACCCGGAACTCGGAAAAGCTTAAAATGAAAAAAATGTTTTCTCTATTAGGTAAATGAATATCAAATAGTTATTTTTGTCTTTAGTTACTACCAATATAAAGAAGGAATTACATGAAAAAGTTAATTTTTATTTTGTTTGCAATTTTAGTTTCATTTTCATCCTGCAAATTTGTAAAGGAAAAAGGTTGGTTTGGTCTAAAAAATGTTGACACAATGGATGCTTATCTGAGAAAACAGGATAGTATTCATATTGCTGATTCGCTCAGTAAAGTTATTGCACTGCAAAAGGCAATAGAGCAGGCCAGGCAGGATTCAATAAATGGAGCTGAGCAGGAGAGACTTGAAAGGCTAGCTCGATTTAAGTATCACATTGTTGTTGGGAGTTTTATAACTCCTCAGTTTGCTGATGAATGGTCAGTTTATTATAATTCAATTGGTTACGGTACGGAAATACTTAAAGCTGACAATGAGTTTAATCTTGTTTCTGCCAGGAGATATGATAACATGAAGGATGCCGTGTTGGATCTTGAACGATTTAAGGATACAGTTCAGATTGATGCCTGGGTTTATATTGACGAATAAATCGGATGAAGCCGCCGGGTTAAAGAATTTTTCTTCTTTCAAGCATATGGATAATTGATGTTACAATTTCTTCACTGGACATTGTGTTACAGTTGTAGATCAAATCAAAGATGGAGTAGTCTGAAGTTTCCCCCCAGTAATAGTCAAGAAATATTTTTCGTTTTTTGTCATAATCAAGAGTAAATTTTATTGCATCATCAATATTCATATCGCGTATTTTTCCAACATTCTTCGCTCTCCATTTTATGTCTGCTATTAATTTAATATGCAGGCTGTTTTTGATATCATTTGCAATAGCTGCTCCTCCTCTTCCGATAATTATAACGTTTCCTGTTTCGGCAATTCTTTTTATTACTTTGCCTATTGTATTCCTGATCTTTTTGTCGCTTCTGTAATATTTTTTTGATTGTGCTGCAATAATTTCCTCAACAATACCTTTCTTTTTATAGTCAAACACGTATTTTATCTCATCAGGGTGCAAACCGAGCTGATCAGCTGATTCGGCAAGTATCTCTTTACTTACCCAATACCACTTGTCTTTTTTTCTTTTTGTATTTATTGCATCGGTAAGATCGCTTGCAATTTTTTTTGACGGACACCCGAACTCACGGGAGATTGTAATTACCGGTCCCGGACCAGAACCGGTTTTATTTTGCTCCCTTTTTTGCAGACGATCACGTGCATACTTTGCCAAATCAATTTTTGTAGCCATGGGTAGTGAATTTTAATTATTTCTTGCCCTTAAATTTACAAAAAAAATGTTTTATTGTCAATAGATAACGCATTTTTAAATACAGCTTATATATATTATGAAATACAAATTTGAAGCCATTGATTATTATCTTATTTTTGATTTTTGATAATACAAATAAACAAAATGACTGAACCAATCCGAACACTTAAAGATTCTCCATTTATTAGATGGTTTGCACTGATTTTGATTAGCATAGTTATGTTTTCCAGCTATTATTTTTATGATGTTTATTCATCTGTTAAAACCATTTTGCAGACCGAAGTTGGCCTTTCGAATGTGGAGTATGGGACTATGTATGGTGCATATTCTTTTACTAACTCAATATTATTAATGGCTTTTTTTGGTGGTGTTATTCTTGACCGTTGGGGGATAAGAAAGACGGGTTTTCTTTTTCTTGGGTTTATGATTATTGGAACAGTAGGAGTTGCATACGGGGCGAGTGATATTTTTAAACCAGGGTCTTTCGGGTATAACTTTTTTAATGCTTTTATGGATAAATATTCACCGGAATTGAAGATGATGATATTTGGGAGAATATTGTTTGGTCTTGGAGCAGAGACTTTCTATGTGACTATTAATAAGGTAATTGCTAAGTGGTTCAAGGGGAAAGAACTTGCATTGGCATTTGCTATAAGTTTGGCGTTTGGACGATTTGGAACAGCTGGTGCCCTGATGCTTTCGCCGAGACTGGTGAGTGTTGATTTTGGCTGGACTGCTGCCGGTTGGTTTGGTTTGATCCTGATGCTTATTGCGCTGATGGGGTTTATTTTCTTTGTTGTGCTTGACATAAGATACGATAGACAAATTATGGAGTATTCCACTGAGGCTCTGGAAAAAGGACTGAATTTTAAGGAGTTAATTAAATTGTTTACCAATAAATCCTTTATTTATATTACACTTCTCTGTCTTACATTTTACTCAGCGGTTTTTCCGTTCATGCCTTATGCCTCCGATCTTCTTTATAATAAGTTCGGTATGCCGGAGGATACCAGTGCTATGATCGTAACAATTTTGCCATTTGGAACAGTGATATTTACACCAATATTTGGTTGGTGGTGCGACTTTAAGGGCAAAAGTGCATCACTCATGATACTGGGCTCAATATTACTTATTGTCGTTTTTCTAACACTTTCCCTGACAAATATCCTTCCTTATATTCCAATGTTCTTTTTAGGTGTAGCCTTTTCACTTGTTCCGGCTGCTATGTGGCCGGCAGTGGCAAAAATTGTTCATGAATCCAGGCTGGGAACAGCATATGGAACAATGTTCACTATACAAAATTTTGGACTGATGCTTATTCCTGTTCTTATGGGTGTAATCCTTGATAAAACCAACCAGGGAATTTCGGCTGAAGCAGTACAAGCAGGGGAGACAGTTTATGATTACAAGTTTACTATACTGTTCCTTGTTATTTTAGGAATGATTGGATTGGTATTTGCAATCCTGCTGAAAAGAGAGGATAAAGTTTCAGGATATGGGATTGAGTTGCCGAACAAACTTAGAGTTTAACGATCTGATTTCGTTTTGGTCCTACTGAAACATAACTAACCGGCACATTAAGTTCCTTTTCCAGATAAGAGATATAATTTGTCAGTTCCGTGGGGAATTCACCGGGGATTGTTATATTTGAAATGTCTTTTTTCCAACCTGCCAATTCAATATAAATCGGTTCAATATTATTATCTGTTTCAAAGGGGAAATCATAGACAATATTTCCATTTATCTTGTAAGCTGTAGCAACTTTTATTGTTTCAAAATCTGACAGAACATCGGCTTTGGTCATAATAAGTTGTGTAACCCCGTTGAGCATTATAGAATACTTAAGGGCAACCAGGTCAATCCAGCCACATCTTCTTGGACGACCAGTTGTAGAACCGAATTCAGCACCTTTTTTTCTCAATCTATTTCCTGTATCATCAGTTAGTTCGGTTGGAAACGGACCACTGCCGACCCGTGTACAATATGCTTTGAATATCCCGAATACTTCACCGATAGTTTGGGGTGAAACACCCAGCCCTGTGCATGCTCCGGCACAAATAGTATTTGATGATGTTACAAAAGGATATGAACCGAATTCGATATCAAGCATTGTTCCCTGGGCTCCTTCAGCAAGAATAGATTTACCGTTTTTGATTAACTTGTTAACAAGATGTTCAGAATCAACTATCTTAAATTCTTTAAGAAGTTCTATACATTCAAACCATTTATTTTCAATCTCATCAAGTTCGTATTCATATGTATACAATTTCAGGAGTCCTTCATGTTTTTTTCGCAGGGCTGAATATTTTTCCTTGAAACCCTTAATAATATCTCCAACCCTCAATCCGTTACGTCCGGTTTTATCCATATATGTAGGACCGATACCTTTCAGGGTTGACCCTATCTTTGATTTTCCTTTTGCTGCTTCAGATGCGGCATCAAGAATTTTATGGGTTGGCAATATCAGGTGTGCCTTTTTTGAGATGAGAAGATTTTGTTTGACATCAATTCCAAACTTTTTTAATGATTCAACTTCTTCCTGAAAAATAATCGGATCGAGTACTACACCGTTACCAATAATATTTACCTTCTCCTTATGAAATATGCCTGAAGGGATATTGTGAAGTATATGTTTGATTTTGCCTATTTCGAGAGTATGACCCGCATTTGGTCCACCCTGGAAGCGTGCAATAGTATCATATTCAGGAGATAGCACATCAACAATTTTACCCTTGCCTTCATCTCCCCACTGGAGGCCTAATAATACATCAAGTTTCACGAATGATTAACTATTTAAAGATTGAACCGTTAGAAAAAAATTACAATTATTAGTCACAAAAAAGCCATACAATGTACAATTTTTTTTCAGGAAACAAGGACTAATAAAATATTAAATGGAATAGTGGAGTGTTGAAAGTTTAACTATTATTTCTCCTTATTTTTACTTACACCATAAATATATAAAGAGTGATGTTGAGGTTCAAAATTGCATAAGTCGCATGCAGTTTTAATTATTTCATGTATACGCGGATCACAAAATTCAGTTATTTCACCTGTTTTAGTGTCAATAAGATGGTCATGCTGTCCGATATGAAAAGCTCTTTCGAACTGGGCAATGTTTTTACCAAACTGATGTTTTATTACAAGATCACATTTCAGAAGTATCTCTATTGTATTATATATAGTTGCGCGACTAACCTTATAATCTTTTTCTTTCATATAAGTATATAGAGACTCAACGTCGAAATGTTCATTTACTGAATAAATTTCATCAAGGATAGCATATCTTTCAGGTGTTTTCCGATGTTCATTTTCTTCAAGATATTTTGTGAAAATTTGTTTTACATCATTTCTGATTTTATCACTCATAATAAACAAGGATTTTGAAAACAACTAAAAGTATAAATTATTTAATTAAGTTACAATTTATTCCTCAATAGTTTCCATTCTGTGAACTGATTCGATGCCTTTTATTTTTGAGATGTTCAGTAAAAGGGTGTTCAGATCGTTAGTATTGTGCACATAGAGGTTAACTATACCCTTAAAAATACCATCATTTACATTAATATTTAGTGATTGGATATTAGAGCTGAGGTCTTTTGAAATAATTCCGGTTATTTCATTTATCATTCCTACTCTGTCAATTCCAACTATACTTATTTTTACAAGGAAAGAGAGGAGCTTGTGTGTTGTCCATTTTGCTGAAACAACACGGTTTCCTTTACTTGACAAAAGTTTTATTGCATTTGGGCAATTTGCTTTATGAATCACCATTTCTTTTTTTGGTGGTTTATATCCAATAACATCATCACCTGGAATTGGATTACAGCATTCGGCTAATATATAAGGCTGACTGATTTCATCAATATTTTCGCGAAGAATGTATGGAGACTTAAGATCAAATTTCCCTGTTCCTGGTTTCTTTTGTTTCTTGTTTTTTTTCTTTGCTTTAGAAGATTTCCCAAATTGCAATTGCCAATATTTTACCAGTTTGTTTCTTGATTTTGGTTTAAGAATAGTTTCGATATTTTTAAGATCTATTAATCCCATTCCAATTTTGCTATAAAGTTCATCTTTATATAAAACTTCAAAAGCCGGCAGTAGTTTTTTAAAGATTGTTGAATTAGGGCGAAGTTTGATATCCTGCAATTTCTTATCCAGAATATTTTTTCCTTTTGTGATCCTGTCTTTCGTTTCAGCTTTTAGATAATTCTTAATACTTGATTTTGCTTTTGCCGTCTTAACATAGTCCAGCCAATTCCTTTCAGGATGTTTTTTATCAGAGGACAATATTTCAACCTGGTCGCCACTTTGCAATGTATGACTAATAGGTGCAAGTTTATAATTAACTTTAGCACCGATAGCATGGTTCCCTATTTCGGAGTGTATCTCATAAGCAAAGTCAAGAGCAGAAGCACCTGAAGGTAGTGTTTTAATGTGGCCTTTTGGAGTAAATACCATTATTTCAGAGGAGAAAAGATTCATTTTGAAATCATCGAGAAATTCCAGGGCATCTGAATTCGGATCTTCAAGCATTTCTCTGATCTTTTTGAGCCATTTATCCAATTCCCCTTCATGGGAACTGGCACCTTTGTATTTCCAATGAGCTGCAAATCCTCTTTCGGCAATTTCATCCATTCTCTTTGACCGGATCTGAATTTCAACCCATTTGCCGTGTGGTCCCATAACAGTTAGATGCAATGCTTCGTATCCGTTAGCTTTTGGCGTACTTAACCAATCACGGATACGGTCTGGTTTAGGCATATAAGTATCAGTAATAATTGAATAGATATTCCAGCATTGAGTTTTCTCGGGTATGTAATCAGAAGGTTCGAAAATTATCCTTATAGCTAACAGATCATATACCTCTTCTAAAGGAATATTTTTTTTATTCATTTTGTTCCATATAGAGGCAATGGATTTTGGTCTGCCATTTATGTCAAATTTAATTTTTTCTTTTTCCAGTTTATCAATTATAGGAAGTGCAAAGCGGTTTATTTCTGTAATACGCTTTTGCTCATTAGATTTAATCTTTAATGTAATGTCGTCATACAGTTTGGGGTGTCTGTACATCAGACTCAGATCTTCCATCTCCGTTTTTATTGCATAAAGCCCAAGCCGGTGTGCCAGAGGTGCATATAAATAAGTAGTTTCTCCGGCAATCTTAACTTGTTTATTTGGTGGCAAGGAATCAAGCGTCCTCATATTATGCAGCCTGTCACCCAGTTTGATAAGGATTACTCTGACATCATCCGAAAGGGTAAGTAACATTTTTCTAAAGTTCTCAGCCTGCATGGACGATTTGTTATCAAAAATTCCTGAAATCTTAGTGAGACCATCGACTACCGATGCAATTCTGTCGTTAAAGTTGTATCTGATATCTTCCAGTGTAAGATCAGTATCTTCGACAACATCATGAAGTAATGCACATGCTATCGATCTTGGACCAAGTCCGATTTCAGTAGTAACAATTTTAGCAACAGCAATAGGATGCAGTATATATGGTTCTCCCGATTTTCTACGCATACTCTCATGAGCTTCCCTGGCAATCGTAAATGCTTTTATTACCATCTCCCTGTCACTTTTTCTTCTGCACTTTTTACAGTTAGCCAAAAGATCCTTGAATCTCTCCTCAATAAGCTCATTTTCTGCTTTTGTAAAAATTGATTTCTTTGCCATTTTACCTTCTGATACAGAAAACAAAATTAGTGATTTTTACATTGTTTATACTAGTTTATTTAAAAAATGATGAGGTGATGAGGTAATGAGGTAATGAAGAAATGCGGTGATCAGGGGAAAATAACATTTATGAGTCCTTTTCTTAAAATTTCCTTTCCTTCTCCGGTAGTAATTCTCAGGAAATAAATGTAGGTTCCTTCCTGTACTATTGCTCCTCCCATGTAAGACCCGTCCCAACTTTTATATTGGTCATTGCTTTCAAAGATGATGTTTCCCCAACGATTTTTTATTATTAAATGATACGTTGCCGGAGTGAAAGATAATTTTGGAAACCAGGTATCATTTTTCCCGTCACCATTCGGGGTAAAAGCATTAGGCACAAAGATCTTTGATTGTAATACTACACAGTTTACCGCGGTTGTGCTGTTGCCCCTGATACCATGTGGGTTATTTTCTCCCTCTACAGCATTGATGTAATAACAAAATTTCGCATCATTTACTTTATAAATTAATTCGTTAAGACCAACATCTGCATATGAAGTATCACCGGCATCAACTGTTGCAATAAGTTCAGAAGAGTTTACCATAGTTGTTCTGTAAACTTCATAATTTTCAACTCCTCCTTCCCATCCAATATTTGGAGTCCATGCCAGGTAGTTTATCGCATCTTCATTAATTACTGTAAGTATCATTGTACTTGCAATGTTCGACATTACTATAATCCGGTTACACGGGTTAATTGCTGCCAGCTTATAATAAAAGGGTGATAACATATCTTCCGGTCTGTCCATGTAAGTTAGTTTTTCTGAACGGTGATCTGCAAAATCAGCGATAGTGTCAAACAATCCATTTAAATCATCTGTTCTCAAAAGTTTATAATGATAGATTTCAGATACCGGATCGATAGTAAATGACAGGGATACTTCATCGTTTTCAGTGTTGATAGTGGCATAGTCTGCATTAATAAAACCGGGGATCCGTGGCATTTCTGTGTACTTACAAACTTTATTGGAAGTGGAGGTCAAACCGTTTTTATGATTGGCCTGAATAAAGTAACAGTAGTTAACATATGCTTCAATTGTAGTATCTGTAAAAGAAATTGAATCGGGAGGAAGGGAATCGATAATGGAAAAAGAACCTCCATCTGTGTTTCGAAAAATATCATAGTGTTCTAAGCTGTCTGCCCAGCCAATGTAAGGTGTCCATGATAAATTAAGTTCTGCAAGACAGGAATCGAATTGAAGAGTTAGAAAAACAGTAGTGTGTTCATCGGTTAGGGGGCTTATTGTTGTAGGGTCTATTATAGCGGTATCACGGTTTGCTGCAATTTGATATGATTCAGAAAAACGATCAGCGTTGGAAAGAATGTTTTCAAAGCTAGTGGCAGTTGAATCATTTATTATGGCAATAGGAACAGCACCCAACTCGTATAATCTATAGACATTATACGCTTTTACCCCTGATGAAGGACTGAGAGTCCAAAATATCCATGCATGGCCGGTAGTCAGATCAACTGTCACTCTTTTTAGGTCAGGACTTTCCGGAATACGATCATTCTGTGCAACAGCCCAAAATGTTGCCAGGTGAAAACAGATAAAGTATATAAAGAATTTTTTCTTCAAAATTATTTCCCCTGTTTTTATTTTTGAAAATATTCTAACAAAAATAAGGAAATTCCTATTCATGCTCTTCTTGTTTATAGCGTTATATATTATATTTGTCAATTTATGCAAAGAAACAGGTTTATAATAAAGCTTTTCAGATGGCGGTCAAAGCATATAAAAGACCGGCAATTTATTTTGATCTTAAGTGTGTTCGTAGGAATTGCTTCCGGTTTTGTTGCTGTGATCATTAAAAATGCTGTACGTATTATTAAAAATATACTGACAGCAGGTTTTTCAAGTGAAGGGTTTAATTACCTTTATATTGTTTTCCCGGCAATTGGTGTTTTTATCGTAGTTATCTTTGTTAAATTTATACTTAAAAAGCGTGTAGGACATGGGATACCTATTGTTTTACATGCAATTTCAAAGGAGAACGGGATCCTTCGTTCTCATAACCTGTTTTCGTCTATTATCACCAGTGCACTGACTGTTGGTTTTGGAGGATCAGTGGGTCTTGAAGGCCCCACGGTTGCAACAGGTGCCGCTATTGGTTCAAATCTTGGTAAATTGTTACGACTTAATTACAGCCAGGTGGTTTTAATGTTAGGCTGTGCTTCGGCAGGAGCAATGTCGGCCATATTTAAAGCTCCCATTGCAGGCATAGTTTTTACACTTGAAGTTATAATGCTTAATCTTTCCATGTCATCAATTGTTCCCTTGTTAATATCTTCAGTAACCGGTGCATTAACCTCATATCTTTTCCTTGGACAAGATACTATTTACGCTTTTACACTCACAGAGAATTTCAAATTAGTTGATACACCATTTTATATTTTACTCGGATTGTTTGCAGGATTGGTTTCTGTATATTTTACAAGGGTTTATTTGTTTGTAACTGCCACGTTTGAGAAAATAAAAATGTGGTACAACAAGCTTATTATTGGTGGTTTTATTCTTGGATTATTGATTTTTCTTGTTCCTTCATTATATGGCGAGGGTTATGAGAGTATTAATAATGCCCTGAACGGGGATTATGGATATCTTTTTAATAATACTTTATATTTTGGATTAAAAGATAATATTCCGGTATTTTTCGTTGTTCTTCTTGTGATAATTATTTTAAAAGCAATAGCTACTTCAGTTACTTTCAGTAGTGGAGGTGTAGGTGGAATGTTTGCTCCAACACTGTTTCTCGGTGCAAGTACGGGGCTTTTATTTGTTAAAGTATTGAATCAGTTTGGACTCGGGCTTCACGAGGCTAATTTTGTTCTTGTTGGGATGGCCGGTTTGATAGCCGGTGTTATTCATGCACCGTTAACTGCCATTTTCCTGATCGCTGAGATTACTAATGGTTATGAATTATTTATGCCTTTAATGATAACTGCTACAATTTCATATGCAACTATTAAATTATTTGAGTCAAATTCGGTTTATACAATACAGCTTGCAAAAAGGGGAGAATTGATTACTCATGATAAGGATAAGGGTGCTTTATCTCTGATGAGTGTAAAAGATCTTATTGAAGATAATTTTAATACTGTCGGACCTGATGCAACATTAGGTGATCTGGTTGACGTAATATCAAAATCACAAAGGAATATTTTTCCGGTAATAGATAAGGGAAATTATTTGCTTGGTATTGTATGGGTTAATGATATCAGGCATATTGTTTTTAAGACAGAACTTTATGATAATACTTATGTTCGCGACCTTATGTTTATGCCAACACCATCTGTATCACCTGATGAATCGATGGAAGATATTGCCCGTAAATTTCAAACTTCTCCTCATTATAACCTGCCTGTACTGAATAAAGATGGCAAATATATTGGTTTTGTTTCGAGAGCCAACGTATTTTCAAGTTATCGGACAATGATACGCCAATTTATGCAGGAATGAAAAGAGCAAGAATCATAAGGAGGTTTCTTACCAGGAGGTTTAATCGTTTAAACCATAATCAGCTTAACTATATCCTGAGTTTTATTGTCGGGATTCTTAGCGGACTTGCTGCTGTATTGCTTAAAAACACCATTCATTATACACATCTTCTTTTAACAAAAGGATTTGATGTGGAGTCGGAAAGTTTTTGGTATCTGCTGTATCCTTTAATAGGGATTTTTCTGACTGTTTTGTTTGTAAGGTATTTTGTCAAAGATAATATTAGTCATGGTGTTGCCAGGATTCTATATGCAATCTCGAAGAAGAACAGTATTATCAAGAGTCATAATAATTATTCCTCTATTCTTGCCAGTACTCTTACAATTGGATTTGGGGGATCGGTGGGAGCAGAAGCCCCAATTGTTTTAACCGGGGCTTCTATTGGTTCATCAATAGGCAGGTTTCTGAGATTAAATTATAAATCAGTCACATTATTAGTTGGGTGCGGGGCTGCCGGAGCAATTGCCGGGATATTTAAAGCACCTATTGCCGGACTGGTTTTTACGCTTGAAGTTTTAATGCTGGATCTTACCATTGCCTCTATTGTACCGTTGCTAATTTCATCTGTAACAGGTGCCACTATAGCTTATTTTTTAATGGGAAGGGGAGTTTTGTTCTCGTATACAATACTGAACCCTTTCGAATTATCAAATATCCCGTTTTTTATTCTTCTAGGAGTGTTTTCAGGTTTGGTTTCTTTATATTTTACTAAAGCAAGCATGAAAATTGAATCGTGGTTCAGGAATATAAACAGTCCATACCATAGGTTATTCATTGGAGGAACAATTCTGGGATTATTGATATTCATTTTTCCTCCTTTGTTTGGTGAAGGTTATGATGTCATTATATCTCTCTTAAATGGAAATACTTCTGAAGTAGTTGAAAACAGCCTCTTCTATTTTATTCATGATAATTACTGGATGATACTGGGTTATCTGGCTTTAGTTATGATCTTAAAAGTGGTTGCTATGTCAGCAACGACCGGAGGGGGAGGAGTTGGAGGTATTTTTGCACCTGCTTTATTTATGGGAGGAATAACAGGTTTTTTTACTGCCCGTCTTATTAATGGGTTAAACTGGGTTAATGTTTCAGAGAGTAATTTTGCGCTTGTTGGTATGGCTGGTCTGATGGCAGGAGTTATGCATGCTCCTTTAACAGCGATATTTCTGATAGCAGAAATTACAGGAGGCTATGGATTGTTAATCCCTCTTATTATTACTTCTACATTTTCATATATAACAATTATTTATTTTGAACCTCATTCAATATATACTAAACGACTTGCAAGAAGGGGGGAACTGATAACCCATCACAAAGATCGCACAGTACTAAGATTAATGAAGTGGAAAAAAGAGATTGAAAAAGATCTGGTTAAGACTTATCCTGATGAAACATTGGGTGAATTGGTTAAGAAAATAGCAAATTCAAAAAGGAATATATTTCCGGTGGTTGATGATGAAGGATTTTTACAGGGAGTAGTATTACTTGATAATGTCAGGGATATTATGTTTAATTCCGGGATGTATAATTCTACCTATGTCAGAGATCTTATGATTTTGCCACCGGCTCAACTTTCAATAGGTGATACAATGGAAATTGTAATGAAAAAGTTTGAAGAAACAGGAGCATGGAACCTGCCTGTTACAGGGGATGGAAAATATATCGGGTTTATTTCAAAATCAAAAATATTTACAGCATATAGAGAACTTTTAATCCAGGTATCGGAGGATTAAAAAAAACACCGGGTAACCCCCGGTGTTTAATATTTTATCTCCCCCAATAAAATTACTTGAGATACTTAAGATTTAAACCGTAGAGGGTGATAAACAATGCTGTAATGACAAGGCCGAAAATAGAAAATTTTCCGGCAGCCATAATTATAGGTATGAAAAGTGCAATGACATTAGCAACGGAATAAAGGTAAAATCCCATTTTCTTTAGTTGCCACATCATAATTGCACCGTAAAGTGAAGCTAGAGCAAGTACAAGTACAACTATAAAATATCCGGATCCAAGTCCGCTAATATCACCCATTCCGGGTATGCTACTGAGTACACTTGATGCAGCTCCTGCAGCTACGAGTCCGATAAGCAAAACTAAAGCGGATAATCCACTTCCGATGAAGGTTAAGATACACAGGACGGTCAGAAATGTTGGTCTGCCTACCTCTAATGGTTTTTGTTCTGTGGCATCTGCTGTGGGAGCTTCAGCCATGTTTTCATTTTTTTCTTCCATAATATTTTTTTTTGTGATGAAAAGTTATTCAATGCCAAGATAATATAGAATTTCGAGATAAAAAAAGTATTTGAGAATTATTGTTTATCAGGAAATGCAATAATTGATTATAAAGTATATCTATTTGGTTGATATTATTGAATTTGCATAGTTATGTCCCGAAATTTGAGTAAATGCACATATTGTATTATGAATGGCTGTTAAACAGTTTTTTATTTTCTGAGTAAAAAGTTAATTTTGAGAAGAATTTTAATTCCAGGCAATTTGATTTATTATGAAAAGAGATAAACAGATATTCGATCTCCTGTTAAAAGAGAGACAGAGACAAATAAATGGCATTGAGCTTATTGCATCAGAAAATTTTGTAAGTCCACAAGTGTTGGAAGCAATGGGTTCGGTGATGACAAATAAGTATGCTGAAGGATATCCGGGGAAGCGCTATTATGGTGGATGCGAAGTTGTTGATCAATCGGAGCAGTTAGCAATCGACCGGCTTAAAGAATTATTTAATGCTGAGTATGCAAACGTGCAACCGCATTCCGGAGCACAGGCAAATGCTGCAGTTTATTTAGCTGTACTTAAACCAGGAGATACTATTCTTGGCCTTGATCTTTCTCACGGTGGACATCTTACTCATGGATCACCGGTAAATTTATCGGGATTATTGTATCGTCCTGTTGCTTATGGTGTTAAAGAGGAAACTGGTAGGGTTGACTATGATAAATTGGAAGAGATTGCCTTACAAGAAAAACCAAAGCTCATAATTGGTGGTGCCTCAGCTTATTCGCGTGAGTGGGATTATCAGCGAATGCGGGATATAGCAGATAAGATTGGGGCTATGCTAATGATTGATATGGCTCATCCGGCAGGATTGATTGCAGCAGGTCTATTACAAAATCCACTTGAGTTTGCCCATATAGTTACATCTACTACACATAAAACGCTTCGGGGTCCCAGGGGTGGTGTTATTCTTCTGGGAAAAGATTTTGATAATCCAATGGGTAAGACAACTAAGAAGGGAGTTATAAGAAAGATGTCAGGCATTCTTAACTCTGGTGTTTTTCCAGGTACACAAGGTGGTCCGCTTGAACATGTTATTGCAGCAAAAGCAGTTTCTTTTGCTGAGGCCCTTACTCCTGAGTTTAATGAATACCAGAAACAGGTTTTGGAAAATGCAAAGATGATGGCACAAGCTTTTGTTGACAAAGGATATAAGGTTATTTCAGGTGGTACAGATAACCATTCAATGCTTATTGATCTGAGGACGAAAGTTCCGGAAATTACAGGTAAAGAAGTAGAAAACACTCTGGTAAAAGCAGATATTACAGTTAATAAGAATATGGTTCCCTTTGATTCACGAACGCCTTTTAAAACATCAGGACTTAGAGTAGGAACACCTGCCATTACTACACGAGGACTTAAAGAAAACCAAATGCTTTCTATTGTTGACATGATTGATGAAGTGATAATGAATATTGATAATGAAGATATTATAACAGTTGTTAGAGGGAAAGTGAATGACATGATGAGAACTTATCCCCTGTTTGCAGGCTGGGAAGAATAAAATAAAATCAAGGTTCAATTAGTTGATATGAGTGAAAAAAAACTGGTATTTATAGTTGATGATGATCCATTTATTCTAAATCTTGTTCAAAAAAGATTAGATGGGGATGAGATGAGTGTTGTTGCATTCAGTTATGGAGAAGAATGCCTTGAGCAACTGTCCCGGAATCCTGAACTGATCGTTTTGGATTATATTTTTTATAAGAAGGATGAAGAAGTGATGGGAGGAATGGAAATATTTAACAGGATCAAGGAATATAATGAGGATATTCCCGTGATCATGTTATCGGGCCAGGATAAGGGAGATGTGGTTCTTGAACTTGCCAGGAAGGGAATTGAAGACTATGTTATAAAAGATGAATCACTGATCGACAACCTTATGATAGCTGTAGAAGGTATTTTTCCGAAAAATGATTAACTAAGTTATACCATACCTGAAGTTGAGAAAAGTAAGTAAGTGGATAGTTACAGAATAAAGGATATTATATGGAATGGTATATGTATTTTGCTGTAATTTTTGTTGGTTTTATTGCCGGATTCATAAATACATTAGCGGGAAGTGGTTCTCTTCTGACACTGCCATTACTAATGTTTCTTGGTTTGCCTGCCAATGTTGCCAATGGTACTAACCGGATTGCAATATTACTACAAAATATTGTGGGTGTAAGTTCTTTCAAAAAACAGAAGGTCTTTGAGTTTAAGGAGGGTTACCGGCTTGCCATTCCGGCAGTTCTGGGTTCTGTTATTGGTGCGCAAATAGCTGTAGGATTTAATGAAGAATTAATGAGAAAGACTATAGGCGGACTATTATTGTTCATGTTCTTTATTATCCTTTATAAACCTGACAAGTGGATTAAGGGACAGGTTGGCAAAATAATTGGTAAGCCTACCATGCTACAAATGGTGATCTTCTTTTTCATTGGTATTTACGGGGGCTTTATCCAGGCAGGTGTCGGTTTTTTTCTCCTTGCGGGCCTTGTTCTTGGTGTAGGTGCTGACCTGATAAAAGCTAATGCCTTAAAAATGTTTATAATTCTGATATATACAATATTTGCTCTTACGATTTTTATGATACATCACCAGGTTGATTATAAGATTGGTCTTATTCTGGCGGCAGGAAATATGGCAGGAGCTTTTTTTGCTGCTAAATTTGCTGTAAACTGGGGGGTGAAATTTGTCAGATATATTTTATTGATCGTAATAATAATTGCATCGGCAAAATTCCTGGGCCTTTTTGAATTTATTTCAGGGTTGTTCTAATACTAAACTACTCAACTTACACAACTACTTAACTATTACTGAAGGAGGAAGTGGTAGGTTATTGTGCCTTTCTGAAATGCAGTAGCACTGGGTTTCCTGTCAAATTTTGCTGCAAGCGCTGCTTTTTGTGCAGCTTTGAGAAGATTACTATCGAGTGTGGTTGAACCCTTTACACCAGCAGTTGCTTTAGTAACATTGCCATTTTGGTTTACTGTTACCTCCACAACTACAATGCCTTCAGCCTGGAAGTTATACTCCGGTTTTGGCAAGGATTGTGGTGTGCGGCCTGCAAGACTGTAGGATATTCCTTTATCACCCAGACCGCTTATTCCTGAAGAATGATTATCTGAATTTACTGATCCTGTTTCGCTTCCCTGGTTTCCCTGTCCTGTTGTTTCACCCTCGCCGGTAGCAGTATTATCAGCATTGTTACGACCATTTGAAAGAGCATTCCGGGTACGGTCATTGATTTCCTGAATCCGTTTTTGTTCTTCAATAATTCTTTGCCTTTCCAATTCCTCTTGTCTTTGCCTCTCAAGTTCTTCGAGTCTCTCAAGTTCCTTCTCTCTTTTACGTTTTTCCTCAAGTGCTTTTTTATCAGATTCAACAGCAGGGGCTTCTTCAATATCCTGTGTCAGAATTTCTTCTTCAGATTCCCCTGATTGAATTGTTGTTTCAGAAGGTATTGGTTCCGCTTGTTCAGCGGCCTGAGTTTGTAATTCAGCAGAAGGTTCTATTAATCCCTCTCCTTCAGGAATTGTACCAAAGTTCAATAGAATCCCTTCTTCTTCGGGTAATGGCAGAGGAGTAATTAAGCCTGAAAAAAATAAAAGAATAGCTAACCCAATATGAAAAATCAGGGTACCGGTAATTCCCCTTTTATGTTTAATAATAAAACCTGACATATTATTCAGGGGTTGTTGCTAAAATTACTTTGTAATTATTGTTTTTTGCAATGTTTAATATCTTTACAATATATTCTATATCAACAGATTTATCAGCGTGTATTGAAACATAAACCTCCAGGTTATTCCCAATTCTTTCCTGCAAAACCCGTTCCAAATTGTTAAAATCAACTGGCTGGTCTTCAACGAAATATTGAAGATCGCGAGTAATTGACACAGTAGTGAGCGGTTTGGCGGAGGTTTGGTGACTGCTTTTAGGGAGCAGAAGCTTCAGTGCAGTGGGATGTATAAGAGTTGAAGTGATCATGAAAAAAATGAGTAACAGAAATACAATATCTGTCATTCCCGACATACTAAAAGCAGCGCTTACTTTATTTCTGGATCTTAATGCCATTTTTTAAAATTTTACGATTCGGAATTAGCTAACCGGCTCATTTAACAAATCCATGAACTCAGAAGTTCTGGCTTCAAGCTGATTAACAATTTTCTCAACTTTAGCAACTAATATATTATAGGCAAAATATGCAATTATTCCCACAATTAAACCTGCAACGGTTGTAACCATAGCAGTATATATTCCATTAGAAAGAAGTGCAACATTTATATTACTACCGGCATTGGACATATCGTAAAAAGCAATAATCATACCCATTACAGTTCCCAGGAAACCAATCATCGGGGCAGCTCCTGCTACAGTAGCAAGTGTCGGCAATCCTTTTTCCAGTTTATATATCTCAAGTCTTCCAACATTTTCAACAGCAGCATTTATATCGTTGAGTGGTCGCCCAATTCTTTGTATTCCCTTTTCAATCATTCTTGAGGTTGGAGAATCAATTGACTGGCATAATGCTTGAGCTGACTCGATCTTTCCATCATGAATAAAATCTTTTATCCTGTCCATAAAATTAATATCTTCTTTTGATAATTTCCGAATTACAAAATACCGTTCAAAGAAAATATAAACTGCAATAAATGATAAAAGGATAATTGGTATCATAACCCAACCTCCTTTAAATGCCAGATTCCAGAATGATAAGGATAATTGTTCAGCTTCACCAGCTTGGTTTGCAATTGTGTCCTGAAGAGTGATCTGTAATAATTGAATAAAAAGTAAATTGTTCATTGTTATAGAATTTATTTAAAGCGAAATTATAAAAAAAACGAGATATAAATCAAAAAAGTATATCTCAATCTTATTAAAGTCTGCCGACTGTGGACTATCGACTGATTATTTACTAAAGTGCGAACATCAGATAATAAACACCGGCACCTGCCAGGTAACCTATTAAAGCCAATAATGATATTTTTTTCAGGTACCATATAAAGTCTATTTTTTCCATCCCCATTGCAGCAACACCGGCAGCTGACCCAATAATAAGAATACTTCCCCCTGTACCGGCACAATAGGCCAGAAACTCCCAAAAATGGCCATCCTGGACAAAATGCCTTGCATATTCCTGTGCTGCAGGATCTGCCATGACATTAATATAGCCATATGTATGAACCGGATACATTCCCATTGCACTTGCAACTAATGGAACATTATCAACAATAGATGAGATTACCCCAATTGTTAAATCAATTAAATATACGTTATGCAGTTTTTCATCAAGGAATTCTGCTAAAACAGACAAATGTCCTGCTGATTGAAGACCTGCCACAGCTAATAAAATACCCAGGAAGAAGAAAATTGTTGGGGTATCAACTTTTCTAAGAATTCTTACTACAGATAACTCATTCTTTTTTTCGACAACTGCCTTTCTGTGTATTATTTCTGTGATAATCCAAAGATTTGCTAATCCAAACAATATACCAAGATATGGAGGAAGATGCGTGATGGTTTTGAAAACAGGTACAAAAAGAAGAGATCCGACCCCGAAAAAGAATACAAAATTTCTTTCAAATGGTGTAGTTTCCAAATGACTGCCTTTTTCCTTAACTATTTCAGGGCGTGTAACATTACCCTTATGAAGAAACGAGATTATGATAAGAGGTATTGTTGCTGTTACCAGGCTTGGAATGATCACATTGGTTATTACAGTAACAGCTGTAATTTGTCCACCAACCCATAACATAATAGTTGTAACATCGCCAATTGGTGACCATGCCCCACCGGCATTAGCAGCCAGAACAATCATACTTGCAAAAATCCATCTATCCTGTTTATTACTTACCAGTTTTCTAAGCAGAGCTACCATCACAATGGTGGTAGTAAGATTATCAAGTGCAGCAGACATGAAAAAGGTCAGGAGACTCAGAATCCAGAGGAGTTTTACTTTATTAGTGGTTTTGATCCTATCAGTAATAATTTTAAATCCTTCGTGTGTATCAATAATCTCAACGATAGTCATGGCACCAAGAAGAAAGAAAATTATTTCAGATATTTCACCCAGATGATGAACCAATTCGTGTTTTCCAATAAAATACATGTATTGATTAATCTTGGTCATGTGACCAATATCTGCATTTTCATTTATGAATTCCAGAAATGTTTCCCGTGCCGGAAGAATATCTGCAGCGCCAATAACATAAATAACCCAAACTAGTACTGCAGTTAATAATGCGGAAGCAGATTTATTTATTTTAATTGGATGTTCAAGGGCTATTGCGGTATAACCAAGAACAAATATCACAATCATTGCAATGTACATAATTCAGGAAAGTTTATTTGTTAAAAATCAAATCAAATATAATATATAATTAAGCAAAAAAACGCCACAAAGGTACTAAAAAAATCTATGCTTAAGCTTTATTTTTCTTTTTCAGCTTCACGTTTTCTTATGAATATTTTGTTCCAGTATCTTTGCATTAGTTGATCGAATTGATCAAATTCCTCTCTGTAAAATAGTCCGACCCCCTGTGTGTATGGCGACCATTCATACAGCAATTTATCATTTGCTCTGGTGAAAGCTTTAACTCTGAGTTTTCCGCTTTTGTTGATCTTAACATCGACTGTAAAATCCCCAACAATATTGCTTGTATTTGTCGATGTTTCTTTACCACCTACATCTACATTACCATTAATGCTTACCCTGTCATTAAGCAATTGAGTTGACAAGGCTACTTCAACTTCATCATTGGATATTTCATCACCGGGTCTGTATCTGAAACCTATATCAAAATCATTACTGATTTGTGAAAGCCAGTTACTTAACTGATTAGAAAGGAGTTCGCTTGTTGTTACACCTACTGCAGGTGCATAATTGGAAGTTATTGATTGAGAGGTAGGTGGTACGTAGTTTGTATTTGGCAGAAAACTATTAATAACAATTAGTGACAGGAATTGCTTGCTCATTTCTTCCTGCGTGTTTATGGCATTCTGCAGATTTGTTTTAGTTTCCTGATCAGCAGTTGGCAGCTCGATACCAAAGTCAATTGTTGGGTTTTGAATTTTCCCTGAAAGATACAGTTGGCATTCAACCAGAATTCTTCGCCTGTATTCCTCGTTCAGAAAAAGTTGGTATAATGAAGCTTTGGTTTCATAAACAGCTTCTATATCCATATTGGCTTCCATTGGGTTACCATTCCACGTTATTGTTCCACCATTCCTGACCTTGAATTTTTTATTAATTATGTTTTGTAAAGAAAAAAGATATTCACCCTGGTCTATGGTATAAGTGCCAAAAATATCCAATTCTCCCGGGTTATTAATTTGCAGATTAAGATTACCTGAGCCTGTACTCTTTATATTATCACCTGTATTGGAGTCGAAAATAAGTTGTGCTTCAGCATCAGGTGTAATTTCAAGATCCAGGTTTATTTTTGGCATATTATCTTTTACCTTGATAGTCTCTTTTTTTTCTTTATCCGTTTGATTCGCATTATCTACAAAGCTTACAAAGTTAAATTCGCCAAGTTCTTCCCCGGAAGAAAGGGGCAGAAAGAAACGCGTATTTTGGTCTGTTTTTAAAGATACCTGAATATTAAGGTCTTTCGGTGGACCGCTGATATTAACTATTCCCGAACCATATGCAGTACCATAAAACTGACTATTATGCTTTTCCCTGGTATTCATAAGCAGGAAATTATTCGCAAGGATTTTTAAATCTAGATCGAAATTTTTGTAGTAATTATTATTGATATCACCATTAATAATTGCCTGGTTTCCTTCAGGATCGAATATCCTGATATCTTCAAATTTGATGATATTATCTTTAACTTTTATTTGATCAGTAAATGTGTAACGTGTATTAAAAAAATCCAAAAGAAAAGAAGTCTTTTGCAGTTTAATTATTCCATTCGCTGTTGGTTTAGATAGTGTTCCGTTTAGAATAATATCACCGGTGGCAATTCCATTTAATTCAGAAGATATTTTACTTATAAATGGTTTGAAGATATTTAGTCTGAGTTTATTCAGGGAAAGAGAGAATTCAATTTCTTTGCTTTTGGGTTCATAATCACCTTTGATAATAAGTGTTTTGAGATTGCCCCGGTTTGAAGATGCCTCAAGATGTAACTGTTCATTTACTGTATCCCAGGCACTGGTTATTAATGTATTGCCAAGTGGTTCATTATTTATTTGAAGATCATCTATATTTATATTTGTTTGAAACAATGGATTACTATATAAATTTGATAAACTGGCATCACCGTTTATTATACCATTTAATTGAATCTTTTCACTTCTGGAAATAGTATTTAACGATGAAAGATTTAAGCCTTTGAATTGCAATAACAGGGTGTCTTCATATTGTTCTGAAATGCCTCCATGAACTTTTAACCACTGTTTCTTATTATTGATTGAGAAGTTTTTTACCCTTAACGAGGTTGTATCGATAGTAATTGTGCCTGGATTTATTTTCCATATGCTGTCATTTATGTACAGATTAGTTGGTAGGAATGAGATGTTTATTAAAGGTGTTAATTGTTTCTGTTCATTTTTGAAACCGGCAATGACTTTTATTTGACTCAGTAAATTTCGAGTTGCCTGGTCAATCCAACTTAATTTAAAACGAACAGTATCATTACCTGCATTACCTGCTATTGAAAAATTTTCCAGATCAAGTTTATTGTTCGCAACAAACTTTTCACCTGTAAGTTCGAGAGAAAAGATGGAATCAGAACATTCTGCATTTAACAACATTTTAAAAAGCTCATTTCCTTTATATGTGAATTTTTCCGCCTCTCCTTTAATCAGGAAGTAGTTATCAAACGGATAAAATTTTCCTGTAAAAGTTGAATTAGGAGAAACAGCAAATGACGGGAATAAGAATTTGCTAAGGTTTCTTGTATCTTTTAACAGGATGCTATAATCAAAGTGGTTATCCAATTTTCTAATTGTATCGGCTTCAGTCAGGGTAAATGAAGGTATTATCCTTTTAAACAAATATTTACAGGAATTTCCCAGTTGTGTGAAATTATAGTTTCCGGTAATAGATGCATCTACAAAGTCGGTTTTAAGTATTACCTGATTTGTATCATTCTGGTTTAAAGCAGAAAGTGAAAAATCATATACATGAAGTTCTTCATCCATTTTTCGGTAGGTGGAATTGATCAGGTTGATATTTCCCTCTAAATCATCAAGGTTTTTGCCTTTAAAATTTGCGGTAAGAAGGAAGGAAAGAAATGAATTAGTATCTTTTGATTCAATGTGTAAATCGTACAGGTTTACTTTGGGTACATTAGCGGTGAAGTCAAACTCAGGTATTTTACTTGAAAAATCCAGACTGCCAAGGAAATTTAGTTCAATATTAGGATCTTTAATTAGTACTGAACCGTCATAAGCTTTTGGTGTAAACTCGCCGGAAAGATTTATATTTTTATAATGATATTTATTAAGGAACAGATCAGCAATATTCCCTTCAAGGGTCGCTTTATACCTGTTTTCAATACTAAAGCCATTAACTTGAATATCCATTGTTATATTACCTACCCGGTTAGTATTTTCAAATAATTTACCAAGATTAAAATTGTTGGTTTTCATTTTTCCACTATATCTGATAAGCCTGGCTGTATCAGGTTCAATTGTCAGATCGGTAGATATTAAACCTAAGGCTGAATTGAATTCTCCGTATGTAACAAAATCATCAACAAAACCGGTAAAGTTGCCGGAATAAGTTATCTTCCCGAGTTTCTCCAGCTGGTTAGGTAAAAATATAGGTTTCCCATTGACTGGTGAACTTATATTTTTAATATCCTGTATAGTAGTTTGCAAAGAATCAATATCAATAAATATGAAAGTTTTATTGATATCCGGCAGGCCGTTTAAGGCAAAGTCGCAATAAACATGTGTGTTTTCACCCCAGCCTGCTTCTATTTGCTTTCCCTTTAGATTTGCAATGTAACCTAAAATATGGCCGGTTAAATTGATTTTTCCTGGTATCTTGCTAATTGAAGGAACGAAAAAAGCCAAATCTTTTGAAGTAAGACTGGATTTATTAATATTGATTTTAAGTTGAACATTATTTGTAAAATCTTTCAGGCTTTTATATCCATTGAAAAGGAGTTCAATTTTTTTTGCCATTAAATTTGATTGAGGGGATACAAAATGTAATTCATGAAAGTGGAGATAATAGGGCGAAATATACATAAGGAAATCGAGATCACTGATTACTAAACCACTTTTATCCCTGCATTTTAAGTTCTCAACTATAAGGTCAATACTATCATTGTGTGTTTGCAGGTTTATGATATCAAAATTAAGATCAGATAGTTGTATGTTTTTTAGATCAAATCGTTTGCGGCTTGATTGAAAATCATGTTTCTTGTAAGAAAAATGAATTTTCCTGCATTCAATTGAGTGAATTATAATTTTCCACCTGACCTTTGTTGTGTCTTTTCTTTTAAGCCGGTCGGTAATAAATTTGAGGTTTATTATATTTGTAGAGTCGGTTGTAAAGTTTATTCTGGCGTCGTGGATCTCAATTTTCCTAAAGTCAATTTCTTTTTTACGCCGGTTAAACGATTTGAGATTAACTTTTAATAATTTGGAAAACAAAAGTGTATCTTGTTGCTGGTCTTCAATGTATAGTTCTCGAAAAGAAATATTCTTAAAAAATCCTATATTGACCCTGTCAAAAGTAATTATAGCATCAATATTTTCTGTAACCTTTTCTGTGATTTTTCTTGTTAGATAGTTTTGGCCAGCCGGACTTTTTATTAATACCGAAACAGAAACAAGGAACACAAAGATTACTAGAAAGAGGATAATTAATATTTTATATATTTTTTTAATAATTTTGATTTTTGTATTCTAAAGCAAAAAAACGAAAAAAGTTCATAAATCCTCAATAAATCCTGAACGAAATGAGTATTACTATCCTGGGAATTGAATCTTCATGTGATGACACATCTGCTGCTGTAATTCAGGATGGTTATTTATTATCAAATCTGATTGCTAATCAGGATGTACACAGAAATTATGGAGGAGTGGTTCCTGAGCTTGCTTCACGGGCTCATCAGCAAAACATTATTCCGGTTGTGGAACAGGCGATAAAGTTAGCTGGAATTAGTCGTTATGAAATTGATGCTGTTGCATTTACAAGGGGACCTGGTTTGTTGGGATCCCTGTTGGTTGGAGCCTCATTTGCAAAAGGATTAGCAATGTCACTGAATATACCTGTTATTGAAGTGAACCATCTTCAAGCACACGTGCTTGCACAGTTTATCAGGAAAAAGGAAAAATCTTCCGGAGTTCCATCCTTTCCTTTCCTGAGTTTACTGGTTTCAGGAGGGCATACACAGTTGATGGTTATCAGAGACTATTTTGATATGGAAACCATTGGACGAACAATTGATGATGCTGCAGGTGAAGCATTTGATAAATGCGGAAAAGTTATTGGATTGCCTTATCCGGCTGGTCCGGAGATTGATAAACTATCGACGCAGGGTGACCGGGATTCGTTCGAGTTCAATAAACCAAGGATTAAAGATCTGGATTTTAGTTTTAGTGGTTTGAAAACATCTTTTCTGTATTTTGTCAGGGATAAGGTAAAAGAAGATAAAGATTTTGTGCAAAAAAGGAAGCCTGACCTGTGCGCATCTTTACAGAAAACGATTATTGATATTTTACTGAATAAACTTATTAAAGCTTCGAAAAATACGGGAATTAGTAATATCGGTGTTGCAGGTGGTGTTTCAGCAAATTCTGCTTTACGAAACACACTAACAATTGAAGCTCAGAAAAGAGACTGGGATATTTATTTCCCTGAATTTGATTTTGCTACAGATAATGCTGCTATGATAGCTATTACAGGATATTTCAAATATAAGAAAGGCTTGTTTTCCTCGCTGGATATTGGACCGCTGGCAAGGATGGATATTTAATTTATTATAATGTAAAATATCGCTTTACTGAGAGAAGATTGAAAGGTAAAATAAATAAGTGAAGTAGATTTTAGTTTCTCAATACAATTATATATATTTACATTCAGAGATAATTTTTAATATGAATATTTTAGTTCGAGAAGGGTCGCAAGTTATCCCGGAAATAAAATTTAATCCGGAAGGAATAATTGATATTAGCGGACGTTCCATTCACGAGAATCCGGCAAAATTCTTTGATCCTTTGTATGAATGGATTGAGAGTTATTGCCAAAATCCTGCGGAAACAACCAATGTTAATATTGAATTAGAATATTTTAATAGTGGATCGGCCAGATACATTCTGAAGATTCTTAAACGTCTTGGACGTTTGATTGATGATGGTAAAAAACTTATTATTAACTGGCATTATGAGGAAGGGGATGATGATATTCTTGAACGTGGTGAGTATTATGCATCTATCATTAAGACTACTTTTAATTTCATTGAATCCTAAAGTTTTTTTGTATTTGAAATTTTTTATCTGAAAGATGAAATCATGTTCATCTGCTGGATTTTATAAATATCCGGGCTGTGAGTTTTTGTTTTATAGACATTGGAACAATCTTTTCTGCATAAAAACTTACTTTGCTTAAAAACCCAGGAATAATAATAAACTTTTTACGAAGCATCCTTTTAATAGCGATAGCTGCAACCCTTTTTGGTGGTAAAGCTGACCATTTTCCAATTTTCCCCTGCTGAAGTGTTCTTGTAATTACCTCAGAATTTGTAATTACCGGACCGGGACACAAAATACTGACATTAATGTTAAATGGCAGTAATTCTTCACGTAGTGCTCTGGAAAAGGAAAAGACAAAGATTTTAGTTGCAGAATACACTGTTTTATAAGGCATTGGGTAGAATGATGCAATGCTTCCCAGGTTAAGGATATGGGATGGAGAATTTTTTTTCAGGTCAGGAAGGAATAACCGGGTTAATAACACTACTGAACTTACATTGAGATCGATCATTTGCATGTAGAACCCGGAAGATTGATTTTCAAAACGCCCAACACAGCCAAAACCTGCATTATTAATTAGTGTATTTACCTTTAATTTGTTCTCAATACACCAGTTATGAATTATTTCCGGTGCTTTACTATCTGTAAGATTGATGGTTTTATAACTTGATTTAATTTTATATTTTTCGGTAAGTTCAGTTGATAATTCTTCAAGATTTTCATCCGGAAGTGAGATAAGTGCCAGATTCATGCCATTTTTGGCACACTCGATTGCAAGTGCTTTACCAATTCCTTTGCTTGCCCCGGTAATTAATACGTAGTAATTATTTTCCATTACTTACCTTCCCAAGTTACACATCTTTTAACCATTCGAGGGTTTTATTAATGCCTTCAGGTAATGGTGTTATCTGATACCCCAACTCATTTTTTGCTTTATTGCTTGAAATAGCCCACGAATGATAGTATTTTTTTACCCAGACCGGTGTAATTACCGGTGGTTTACCGGTAAGCTCAGCTAAATATAGCTGAATTCTTGAAATAAACATTATTATTTTCAAAGGGATTTTAATCAGAAACCTGTTTTTTCCAAGTACTTTACCAAGAGTTTTAAAAAATTCATTATAAGATAAATTTTGACCTCCGATAATATATCTCTCTCCGGATTTTCCTTTCTTCATTGCCAGAATTAATCCGTCTAACACATCGTCAATAAATACATAGTTGCCAATGCTCTGCCCATTACCGGGTATCAGACGCCATAATCCTTTACTATAAAGTTTTATTAATTTAGTGACACTGTTACTTACTGTAAGCTCACCCGGACCATATAGCCTTGAAGGAAGAACAATTACTACCTGAGTCTGTTTTTTCGGTAATTGCCAGACCTTTTCTTCCATTAATATCTTTGTTTTTTCATACTCGGTAAAAGGGATATTGTTACTGCCTGAATTTTCTGTAACAAGATCTTTTCCGGAAGGTCCTAACACTCCTGCAGTTGAGGTAATTACAACTTTCCTTACATCTGCTTTTATTGCAGCTATAAGAACATTTAGAGTACCCTGAACATTAATTTTATAATAAGTGTCCTGTTGTTTTGCCCATGGTCTTGCAAATGCAGCCAGGTGATATACTTCTTCACAACCTTTCATCCCCTGGTAAAGTGAATTTGTATCCAGAAGATTACCATCTTTAAAAAAAACATTTTCGAAATTTATTTTTTTTGATTTTTCCGGGTTCCTGATTAAAGCATGCACAGTATTTCCTTCTTCAATCAGCCTTTTTGTAAGATTTGAACCAATAAATCCTGTTGCTCCTGTAATATATATTTTCATTAATTATCGTTAGGTTTCTACAACAAATTACCAGTTTTTTGCTGTCTGAATAAAGCAAAATATTCGCAAGAAAGTGCCAGACACAAATGAGCAAAAAAAGCAATCCAGATATTCCCGTATTCAATTGTGAGTAAGCACAAAACAATACCAAGGGGGATTGCTCCGATTACCTCCTGTATGCCTTTATAAAAATGAGTGGCTGAATAAAGAATTGTGTTAATTATTATTGCTGCTACAACTCCTAAATGATTTACGAGTGGGAATAGCAGTAATCCCCTGAACATGAATTCATAAGCAAAAAGATAACCTGCCCAGCTCAGGGTATTGATCAGGACAAGATTAAAATTCCATGATTCCTTTTGTATCTGAGGATAGTTTCTTAAACTTTTCGGGTTGCGGATAAGAAAGAAATTCATAGAAACCAGAAGCACTCCCAGGATTACAATCCATATTAATGAACCGGCAAACTTGTCCATATTTATGCCAAGCTGAGATATTGTATAGCCGGGGAGTATCCAAAGAAATGAAACAGGTATTATTCCAAATAAAATTATACCACAAAGTCTGATTAATATTACCGGACGGACATTTTTCGCTTTTTCACTTTTCTTGTTAATATGAATTATTAAAAACAAAGCAAGCGATGAAAATAAAACATATAAAATGGGGATGATTATATTTCGTGAAAAAAATTCTACTGTGTTTATTGTACCCATATTAATTTCCGGTTTTTATTAGAACATGACTTCAAAAATATATAATTCAACGAATTAAAATACAATATTTTGACTTTATTTTTTACTATTCAGTGTCTTTACTTCGATTGTGCTCTGTATAAAAAGTTTGGAATGAGGTGATGAGGTGATGAGGTGAGAAGAAGTGACTAGTTGCAATTTTTGGTTTAAAATAAATTTTCAGATTATTTCAATTTGCCGGTAAAAAGATTGTATTTTTATGCGTTAAAAAAAAGGATATGACAGGCAACAAAATGGTTGATGAGTTAAATGCCAGATTCCGGAACTCTTCACCCAGGGAAGTAATTGAATACTTTCTGAATGATTTTGACGGTAAAACGGCATTTGGTACAAGTTTGGGTGCAGAAGACCAGGTATTAACCAAAATGATTGCTGATATCGATCCCGATACGTTTATTTTTACTCTCGATACGGGAAGGTTATTTACTGAAACATATAGTTTAATCAGTAAAACCATGAAGACCTATCCTGTTACGATAAATGTTTTTTTCCCTGATGCAGAAAAAGTAGAAAAGATGGTTAATGAATTTGGGATAAACTTGTTTTATGATAGTGTTGAGAAAAGGGAGCTTTGCTGTAATATCAGGAAAGTTGAACCTTCAAAAAGAGCTTTTTCAGGTGTTGATGCATGGATTTGTGGAATACGTAGAAACCAGTCGGTTTCACGTTATGCAACACAAGTTGTGGAATGGGATGACCAGAACAATATTATCAAAATAAATCCGGTTTATAAATGGACAGAAGAGCAGGTTTGGGAATATATAAAAAAGTATAGTATCCCTTATAACCAATTGCATGATAATGGATACCCGAGTATCTCATGTCAGCCATGTACAAGAGCTATAAAACCTGGAGAGGATGTGAGAGCGGGCAGATGGTGGTGGGAAGAACCTGAGAAAAAGGAATGTGGATTGCATAAACGTCGTGAAGAATAATCTGAATACCGAAATATAGCTACTGTGTGTGCATTATCCCAACAACTTTTTTGTGACTCAGAATATTTACTAATATCCGGAGGATGATTTCGCTATCCATATCTGAAAAAAAATTTGTTAGCTTATTTTCTCTTTCCTGTTTATCTTTTATTTTGCTGATCTTTTTCAAATTATTGAATTGAGATACCTTCAGTTCATTCTCAAGGCTTTCCAATAATACCTCAAATGGTAGAGATTCGGGTTTAGTACTTTCCTTTATACTATTGGGTAATCCTAATGTTTCGAGTTCCATAATACATGCTTCAAGAATCTCTTTTCCGTATTTTTTTGATGCATCATAGCCGCTTGAAGTTCCCAGGGTATCACGCAATGACCAGCTGCTATGATCCTGATGGATATTCTTGATTTCAGTGATTTTTGATGAATCGTATCCATAAATTCTTTCAAGGATCAGAATAGTGGATATTTTCCATGCTTCCAGATCAAAGTCTTTATTATCAAGTTTTTCTATCTGCTTTTTTATCAATCTAATTTCATTTTCTTTCATTATTGTATTTGATTAGAATAATTATTACTACTTGTTATTATTCATGATAAAAAATAGCGTAATAAGCAGTACTAAAATTACTGTTTTTTATTAAGAAGTCGAAAAAGGAGTATATAAAATTCAAATTTATTCATAAATATTATCTGGAATAGAATTTACGGCGTTTTTTAAATTCCTTTTTTCTGCTTCGAATACTCATTATGGAAAAAAAAATAAATAATCCTCCTATCATTATCAGGGAAACACCGGCAATAACAGAACTTAAAGTATAGCCTTCTTCAAAATCTTTCTGAAGATGCAATCCAAGTATTGCAGCAAAAATTATAAATAAACCAATAACCAGCGCAAAATAGTCGTAAATTGAATAAAGCAGATTTGCAGTTTTGTATAGTTTTGAATTTTTATATTTCTCAAACTGTTTCTGTGCCTGGTACGCAGCATATTTCCTCGCTTTTTCTTTTTCTTTTTCAACCCAGTCACGATGTCTTTCTTCTGTGGTTTTTTTCGACTTGAATCCGGGTTGGTTATAGTGTTTCATCAAAAACTCATATGCTTCATTCACAAGAATAAAATTTTCCTGTGCTCCGGAATCCTTATTCAGATCAGGATGAAACTTTTTCGCTTTTTTTCTAAAAGCCCTTTTAATTTCAAGAATTCCTGAATTCCCGGAAACTTCAAGTATGTTTAAATATTGACGAAGCATTAATTATTTTTTTCAGGATGCAAGATAAGAACATAGCTTAATAAAGTAACTAAAAAGGTGTAACTAATTAGTCGGCAGATCCCAAGTAACATCTCCGGTGATTACTTTTAAAAAACAATGAACATTACCAGAATTCAACACCCTCCGGGGTTGGATTTTGGATTGTTACGCTATAACCACAGACGTTACTGTGGCTATCTGAATTAGACACCCTCCGGGGTCTTTTATTAGTTACACCAATAGAACTTAGTCTGTTTTTTTAGTTTCGTATTTACTAAACACGGGATAGTTACGAAAAGATAAATTTTAATTAAATTTGTTCACTATAAAGGAACTGAGTAGAAAAAATATGCCTATAAGTGAGCAATTTGTTGTTCATTGGCAGTCGGCAAATTGAAGACCGGGTTTATTTATACTTTTAGTACATATATATAGTTAAGTTTCCAAATTTAGTTGCCATTGTGTTATAATTGTTTGATTGTTCTTTTTTTTGCCGACTGTGGATTGTGGACTGCTGACTGATTTTTTATTAATTTTCAAATATAAAAACAGATAAAATCTATGAAAGACAAGATACGAGCAGGTCTGGCTTCATATGGAATGTCAGGCAGGGTTTTTCATGCGCCCTTTCTGGAGGCAAATTCGGATTATATTCTTAAAACAGTTTTGGAAAGAACACCAAAAGGGTCGAAAAAAAAGTATCCGGCGGTGAATATTGTTTCAAACTACGAGGAGCTTCTATCAGACAAAAATATTGATTTAATTGTTGTAAATACTCCGGATCATACACATTACGAATTAGCAAAAAAAGCTTTGAATGCAGGTAAACATGTTGTTGTTGAGAAGCCGTTTGTTGTTAAAACTTCGGATGGAGAGGAGCTTATTAAAATTGCTGAAGAAAAAAATCTTGTACTTAGTGTTTTTCAAAACCGCAGGTGGGATGATGATTTTTTAACAGTGAAAAAAGTTATTAAAGATGGTTTGTTAGGCAGATTGGTAGAGTATGAAGCTCATTTCGACAGGTACAGAAATTTCATCAAAGATAATACCTGGAAGGAAGAAGAAGAAAAAGGTACAGGAGTATTATATAACCTGGGTTCGCATTTAATTGATCAGGCACTTGTCCTGTTTGGATTACCTGAACTGGTTAATGCAAACATTCGTACATTTCGCGATGGAGGGAAGGTAAATGATTATTTTGATATTCGGTTTGAATACCCGAATTTCAGGGTGATATTAAAGTCTTCGTATTTAGTTCGCGAACCGGGACCCAGATATATTTTAAATGGAACAAACGGATCGTTTGTGAAATATGGTGCCGATCCGCAGGAGGAACTGTTGAATAAAGGGGTTCTGCCCGTTGGTGAAAAGTGGGTAAAAGAAAAGGCGGATTTTTGGGGATTGCTTAATACATCTATTAATGGCAAAGATATAAGGGAAAAAATTAAAACCCTGCCGGGGAATTATAACAAGTTTTATAATAATGTATATAAAGCAATTATGAGAGATGAGGAGTTGGCGGTCAAACCTGGTGAAGCTCTGAATGTTATCAGAATTATAGGGATGGCAATAAAGAGTAACCGGGAGGGGAGGGGGATAGAGTTAAAAGTGAAATGGACCGTGAACGCGTAACCCGTAACCCGTAACCCTTTAACTACTTTTTATACTCATTAATTATTTTCTCAATATCACTCATTCTAAAACCATATTCTCTCCTTAATGATCCAAGATTTTGATTATCCGAAACAGTTTCCGGGATATTAAGTTTCTTCTTAATATAATTTGATGGAACATCATTGGCTAAAGATACTTCCCCGATGGTCATATAACCTCTGATCTCAATTTCCCTGTCAGAACGATTATGCCTTTCATGGGATTCTTCAGCATCTTGTAATGTGCCTTTTGTATTATCTTTTACTACCTCTTTTTTATCATCAATTTCTTCTATTATGATATTGTCATCTTTAATAATAGGTTTATCATCACGTATATCCGTTATTTCTGTTTCTGAAATATTTTTTTCATCTGTTACCTGTCGACCTTGTCCTCGTATAATTTCACCCATTTCAGGTTTTATTAAGAAAGCAAAGAGAAAAAGAAAGGCAATGATAAAAACGAAAACTATTGTAATTAGTTTACGTGTTAATTTATTATTGATTAGCTTACTAAATAAACTTACTATCAACTTCCAGTGTAATATAATATGCAGCAATAGAAGTCCCAATAAAACTAAAGCAATAACAAGATGAATAGTGCCCCATTGATGCCGGTCCATATTAAGAACATAAAGTTCAACATTTTTACCATACTTAATCCATCTGTCCTCTCCGGGAATTAGTACTATTTTCATTAAAAACCCTATTCCTGCAATAGCTGACATGCAGAGAAACATTACAGAATCAATTATAAAATTAATTTTTGATTTAGACATAGTATTTTTTTTTAAAGATAATTATTAATTTTGGTTTATCCGGAAATGAATTGATAAATGGAAAAAATGGAATAACTATGCATTACCCTGAAGAACAAAAATTAATACATGGAGGAATCGGTATGGAAAATAACAATTGTGAGAATTGCGGTTTTCGTGCAAAATATGATAATAATCCAAAATCATTTTTAGGTTGGTTATGGAGATGGCATGCTACCTGGTGTCCCGGTTGGAAAGCTTATATTAAATCTCTTCCTGATAATGAAAGAATAAAACTGGCTGACAGATACAATTTGACTAAGTATAAATAATCAACCTGGGTAAAGAACCATATTATTAAGTTTAGCAGGATCGTTTTTATTATTTCCCTTTTATTTATTTTATCTTGACAACTTAATAGCCACAAACAAGAATTTCAGTGTGAAATATGTATATTTGTAATATGGAAAAGTCAACAATATATTCCATAGGACACGGAAATAAGAACATTGAGATTTTTATTGAAGAATTAAGACATTTTGATATTAATTATCTAATTGATATCAGGTCAAAACCATATTCAAAATACAGTCCTCATTTCAACCAGAATTCCTTAAAAATTTCTTTATTAGAAAAGAAAATAGCATACGCTTTTATGGGTGATGTTTTAGGTGGATTACCTGATGACCAAACTTGTTATACAAATGGACATGTTGATTACGAAATAATAAAAGAGAAAGAATTTTTCAAAAATGGTTTACAAAGGTTAATTGCTGCAAATAACAAAAAAATTAAAGTTGCTATAATGTGTAGCGAAAGTAAGCCGGAAGAATGTCACAGAACAAAGCTTATCGGTGAAGAACTTAAAAAGTTTGGAATTGACCTAAACCATATTACAAGAACGAAAAATACATCTAAACAGCTAATAATCAAAAGCCAAAACGATGTGATGTTAGAAGTAGCACCAAAAGGAACAGTCAATTTGTTTGGTGAAAAAATGACTTTTGGTTCAAAGAAAAAATATAATCAAGATGCAATATGACATTTTATACAATCGGAGTTTATGGCTCTACGGAAAATGAGTTCTTTCAAAAACTTATTGCTAATAACATTGACACATTCTGCGATATTCGACAAAGGCGTGGGGTTCGTGGGGCAAAATACGCTTTTGTAAACAGCAATCGCCTTCAACAAAAGTTAATTGAACTTGATATAAAATACGGACATATTCTTGAGCTTGCACCAACAAAAGAAATAAGAGAACTTCAAAAAGAAGCCGATGCTCAAAAAGGTGAATTAAAAAGAGACAGGCAGGAACTCGGTCAGGTTTTCAGGATTAAATATATAAACAAAATTTTAAAGAATTTTGACTTTGATTCATTTATCGAAAAACTTGATGAAATAGGAGCAAGTAAAGTTGCTCTTTTTTGTGTTGAAGAAAGACCAGAAGCATGTCATAGGTCAATAGTAACAGAAAAATTAAATTCTCAGTTTAATTACGATATAGTTCATTTAAGAAAGCAATTGTTTTAATTCTTTCCAAAACCAACATGAATAATGGTCAAGTTTGTATTGGCGGAATAACATTACAAGGACGATATGTTCGATTACTTGATTCAAATGGTAGTAATCAACCTGGAGATACTGACTTAGCACCTAAACAAGCTTGGGAAATAGAATATAAAGAACGAACGAACAATACACCACCTCACGTTGAAGATATATTGATTCAAAGTAGAAAGCCAAAAGGAAAACTAAAGAATAATATTACAATTAAAGATTTCATTGAGAAAAGAAACATTTCAATATGGAAAGGTAATCCGGATGTACTATTTGATGGCTTAATTCAGTGGACACCTAACGGAAGTGGTTACATTAATAAGAATGGTGGAGTACCAAGGCACAGTGTAGGATTTTGGATTAGTGACAGAGACTTAAAAAGAAAAGAATATAAAGGAATTAGATATCAATATCCATCATCAATTGGTTGGAGAAGTATAAAATTCAAAGGATTTGAAGACACAGTTGATACTATACCGGCAGGAACATTATTGAGAGTTTCATTAGCGAGATGGGTAACCTTTAATGAAGATGAAGAACCAAAATGCTGGTTACAATTATCAGGGTGGTATGATTTGGGAAAGAATTCAAATGAAGAAGATGATTTGCCATTTTAGTGAAAAATAAATGAGACATTACAAATATTATATAGTAATTTGCAGTAGAATTATATGTTATACCTTTAGAAAAATTCAGAAAATTAAGTAATGTATAAAGTCGATATAGAAAATAAAAAGTTAATAAAATTGGAGCCAACAAAATATAGTTCATTGAACTTGTTGGAACGTTTTGATATTCAAGAGTGGATTGAAAAGACTCCCGAAATTTTAGGTGAATCACTTTTAGTAATCTCAAAAGAGCTAGAACTTCCATCTAGGAAACGACTTGATTTATTGGCAATTGATAAAGATGCGTCTTTAGTCGTAATTGAACTAAAAAGGGACGATTCTGGAAGTGATGTTGAATGGCAAGCAATAAAATATGTTTCATACTGTTCAAATTTTTTACTGGAAGATATTTTCCAATATTATGCAAATTATTTAGAATCAGATGATGATGATGCTCAATTAAAAATAGAAGAATTTATTGATGAAGAAATTGATAAGTTAAATTTGAAACAAAGAATCATACTTTGTTCTAAGGAATTTCATTCAGATGTAATATCTGCAGTATTATGGTTAAGAGATTATGGAATTGATATAACATGCGTTAAACTGATACCCTATTTAGATTCCAATCACCAACTATTTATAAAACCAGAGATAATTATTCCTCTACCTGAAGCGAAAGATTATATAGTTAAGAAAGAATCCAAACAAAAGGGATTTACAAGATCTCCTCGAAGTAGCTTTTCATTGGAAAAATCCGATTTACCGAATGAAGAACTAAAGAAACGATTAATTACTACGTTGCGTAGAGTTTCTGATTTAACACCAAGGTTCATTGCTTTTCTTGAAATACTAATATCCGAAGACAGAACATTTCAAAGAGAAGAAATTAAAGAGCAACTCTATAATAAAGGGATTGGTAAAGATGTCGGACAGGCAGGTCGCTATCTTAGCAATATATCTCAGTTTCTTACAAAAAAGGCTAATCCTCATTTACGGCAATTAATCAGTTTTGATAATAGTAGTGGTCAATATGTTGGTGGTCCAGATGGGAAGTATATTGGTGAGACAAAAAATAATTATTATATAAATTCAGAATATCGTGAGTTAATTAAATCAGCTTTTTCAACTATTAGTAATATTGAAACAGAAGGCTCATAACTTGCAGTATAACAATAGTTTGTATCTAGCCTAAGTGTGGTTCAGTAAATTCCTCATAATCGGTGCGTACAATAAAGTTTTGATTTAATCCTGATGTTCTGTGCGTCTAAGCCTTTCGGTGGCTAAAACTTGGTATTATGCATAAAATTAAATCGTAACGTATTAAATAAGAGGTAAAAAAATATGTTTGAAAAAGTTGACCTCCTTACAAAAAATAATATAATTAGACATATTCAAAAAAAGATTTCTAAACTTTCCGACATCTCCTTACTAGCTAAAACTACTCAAGGCACTTTAGACACTTTAGTCACTTTAAACTTAATAAGCTGAATAGTTACAAATAATAAATATATGCTAATTTTTACTGATGTTTAATATGTTATGTAGTTAAAATGGAGGTGAAAAATGTATAAATGCTATCAGGACAAGATTGTGCCCGGAAAAGAATCGTTTTCTCTGGTATGGATTATTAGTGAGAACCTGCTTTATTTAACAACGTGGATACTGGCAGGATATCTTATTTGGCAGTTATGGATGCCATTTGGTTTACCGTTACTCACTATTATATGGGCAGTCCTGGTAGTGGTTGTCCAGATTTTATTAAAAAAACATAATTGCAGTGGTTGTTATTATTATGGTAAGCTGTGTCATCTTGGCTGGGGAAAAATTGCATCGGCTTTGTTTAAGCAGGACAGTGGTAATCCAAAAACGGGAATAAAACTTTCCCTTTTCTACATCGTACCTCCACCGGTAATTTTTGTTACAGCGCTTATCTTTGCTATAATTAAAAGCCCTGTTTGGGTTTATTGGTTTGTTCTGGTGTTGTTCCTAATCATAAATGCAATTTCATTCCCTGTGAGAAAAAAAGGTTGTAGCTTGTGTGCTATGAGAGAGGCTTGTCCCGGGAGTGCAGCAAAAAGCAAAAAAACTAACTGACAAAACTCTCCACCTGACCACTATTCCGATGCTTTTAATAGCGACAGGTGAGTTTTGATGTTAATCATAATTAAAAAAATTATATTTGTTACTTCATTTTAACATTAGATTTATAAAAGAAGGAAGCTATATTTCTACAATATTTATTAATAATTTAGAAAAAAATACATGTCGTTAGTTGAAATAAAACAAGTTACAAAGGATTATCAAATAGGGGAGGTGTCTGTTAGGGCGTTGAAAGATATTGAATTGGATATTGAGAAACAGTCATTTGTGTCTTTTGTAGGTCCGTCAGGCAGTGGCAAAACAACATTGCTCAATCTTATTGGCTGTCTTGATAAGCCTTCATCCGGGGAAGTGTTTGTGAATGGTACACCGGTAAATAGTTTTTCAAATAAAGAAGCCGCTCAGTTTCGCGGTCAACATCTTGGATTCATCTTTCAGAATTTCAATTTACTGCCTGTATTAACAACTTATGAAAACGTGGAGTATCCCCTAATCATGGTGCAAAATATCCCAGTCGGTAAACGTAAGGAAAGAATTATGCATTACCTGGAAGCAGTAGGAATGACTGATCAAAAAGATAAATATCCTTCCCAGCTTTCAGGCGGACAAAAACAAAGGGTCGCTGTAGCCCGTGCGCTGGTTACTGATCCTAAATTAGTACTGGCAGACGAGCCTACTGCCAACCTGGACCATGCCACGGCTTTTAAAGTTATTAAACTGATGAAACAAATGCAGGAAAATTTAAAAACAACTTTTATTTTTTCAACTCATGATCCCAAGGTTGTCAAAGAAGCTGAAATAATTTATACACTTGAAGACGGAAAACTTGTTGACAAATAAGTTGCTGCTTAAATAAATTCCGATACAATTAATTTGTGATATAAAAAAAATGAAAAATATTTTTAAAATAGCCTTTAGGAATTTGCTTCGATATAAAAGGCGTACTCTGATGACTTCAATGCTTATTATTATAGGGGTCGTAATGGTGGTTGTTTTTTCCGGAGTATCTGTTTCATTTAAAAGTATGATGATTGGGTCTATTACTGATTCAATGCTGGGGCATTTACAAATTCATAAAAAAGGATATGTAAGTTCCATCGATAATCTGCCTCTGCATCTAAACATAAATGAGAAAGGCATTAAACAACTTGAGAATATCTTTGAAAAGCATAACGATGTTATTGAGGCTTTTTCTTATCGAATAAAATTTGGTGCGATGCTCAGTAATTTTCAGGAAACAACCAATATTCGATTGACGGCAGTTCAACCTCAGATGGAAAATGCTGCCTGTCCCCGGTTGGTGGAAAGGATCAACGGAGATATTCAAGATCCGGATAAATTTATAGAACAGGGCAAAATAATTATACCTGAGAATCTTGCCAACGGGTTAAATCTCAAATCCGGAGATGAGGTTGTTCTTGTTGCCAATAATAAGGATGGTTCTGTTAATGGATTGAGTCTTAAGGTTTCTAATGTTATTGAAGGTATTATGGGTCCTTCAGGGCGAGATGGTTTTATACATATTAATGATGCTAAAACCCTGCTACGAATTAATGGTGAAGAGATCAATGAAGTGGCCATTCGTCTGAAAAACCCAGATAACCTGAACGGAATGAACAAGTTAATTGCTAATGAATTATCTCAATTTGAAAACAAGCAAAATATGCCTGTTTTTGAATTACATACATGGGCTGATCTGTCCCCATTCTCAACTATTGCTGCTATCGTGGATTTGCTGATTATTACAATCAAAATGGTTCTTATTGCTATTGTACTTATTAGTATCTTAAACGTTATGATGATGTCGGTGTACGAACGTGTTAATGAGATTGGTACTATCTCGGCAATTGGCACGTTACCATCGAAGATATTGTGGCTATTTATGGCAGAAGGTTTTTCGTTGGCAATAATTAGCACAATTGTTGGAAATATTATTGGTGTGTTGGCTATATTTTTTATAAATATCGCCAAGTTCCACTTTTCTTTTGGCAGGATGAAGAATATTTTACTGGAGACTTCAATCGCTCCGTCAGAAATAATTTCGGTCTCTTTAATTGTGATATTTATCGCTGTTATTTCCAGTTTGCAACCGGCGCTTAAAGCATCCAGGATGCAGCCTGTTGATGCTCTAAGACATGTATAAAATAATTAACAAATGAAAGAAAATTTAAGAACTTTTTTCCTGGTATTATTTTTTAGTACCTTCTTTTTACAAGGCAAACAGTGTTTGTCTATTACACCCAATTCAGATGTGGACAATTTAAAATCATCAAATAGAATAGCAATAGCAGCAGATGGTGATAGTGTAACTTCTGAAATAAGTATGAGGGCAGGCAGGGCACCGTATTATCTTCTTTTTGATAAGAAAGGTGTTTTTATAAAAGCCATTAAAAATCCCTCTTTGATGCAAGGAGGTGGTGCCAGTTCGGTAGTCGTGAATCTTCTTGTAAAAGAGTCTGTTAAAACTGTAATTGCCGGTAAGTTTGGTGATAAAATGAAAAAGCAATTAGAGACGAATAAGATAAAATATCATGAACGTACAGGAATAATAAAGGAAATAGTTAAAACAATCGTGAAAAATAAACGGAGTAAAGATGAATAAAAATAGATTATTCCTCATACTGATATTCCTTTTCGTTTCGTATGTAATTTGGGCGCAAGAAGGCACTACAAATATGACCGAAGGCAATAAAATTCTCAAAATAGCAGATGAAAATCTTATGCCTGTCTCTTTTGAATCTTACCGTAAGCTTATAAACGAAGAACCTGATGGCAGTAAAAAGGAATTTATTTTTTATACGGTCAAAAAAGGCAAAGATAAAGTAGCCATGTTGTATGTCTCCCCGGCCAGTGAAAAGGGACGTGCTACATTGCGTTTGGGGGATAATATGTGGCTCTATATTCCCAATGTTGGTAGACCGATAAGGATTACAAGTATGCAGTCGGTTATTGGAGGCGTTTTTAATAATGCCGATATTATGCGGCTTGATTATTCCTTTGAATATGAAGCGACCATATTAGATCAGACCCCATCAGAGTATATTTTAGATCTGAAAGCAAGGACCCAAATTGTGGCTTATGACAAATTGAAAATGTGGGTTGATAAAAAAAATATTATGGTAACAAAGGTTGAATGTTATGCTGCATCCGGAACGTTAATAAAAACATTAGAATTCAAAAATGTAAAGAATTTTGGGGACGAAATCATGCGACCGGCGGTTATTGAAACAAGTAGCCCATTGTATAAAGGTTATCGTTCATTAATGATTTATTCCAGCATGAAACACCGAAAACTTCCGGATGAAGTGTTTACCCTTGAATACTTATCGAGATTAGGTGAATTACGATGAGACTTATAAAAAATATTCTTTTGGTGGCGCTTTTTACTAATGCCTTTACCAGCGGGTTTTCGCAAGAGTATGATTTCGACATTCCTGAAGAAGAAGAAGCTAAAATTGAATTTAATGGTAATCTCGATGCGAAATTAGGCATCCTGCAAACTCGAAAATCATCCCCATTTTTTGGATTACAGTTCTATGATGTTTCTGAAAAAAGTGATTATCTCTCTCAAAACAGGCTTGATTTTTATCTGAACGGGGAATATCGCTATAAAAAAGTCGGCTTTTTTATGAAGACCTTTACCCAGTATGCCAAAGAGGAGTCTCTTTCTCCCTCCTTTTTTGAATTATATGGTAGTTTAAACCTTTCGCCACGTTTGAGTATGAGCATCGGAAAGCGCCGCTTTAACTGGGGAAAAGGATATGCATTTAATCCCGTTGGCTATGTTAATGCTGAAAAAGATCCCGAAAATCCCGACCTGGCTTTGGCTGGTAAAACATCAGTTTATATCAATTATAACAAGAGTTTAACATCTGGTTCACTACAGAATTTTTCTGTGGCTGCTATACTGTTACCGCTTGAAGCTGAGATAAATCAAAAATTTGCATCTGCCGATGAAATTGGTGCTGCATTTAAGCTCTATTTCCTTCTGAAAAATATTGACCTTGATTTTATGGCAGCTTTTAGAAAGAATGAACCTCAGCGGTTTGGGATGGACTTTTCAGCCAATCTGCGGGAAAATGTAGAAATTCATTCTGAGATTGGTTATGCGCATGGAGAAAACAAATACCTTATTGTTGATGATTTGGTATTACAACAAAAAATTGACGGTGTTTCCTTTTTGCTTGGACTCCGTTACCTCAATCGATTCAATACAACACTTATTGTTGAATACTACCATAACAACAAAGGTCTGTCAAAAAATGAGTTTACTTCATATGTTGACTATTTGCAAAGTAGTTTAGATAGTAATATTCCTGCGATTATTAATTCTGCAGTATTTAACATGTCTACTACATTTCGCTCAAAGACGTTAATGCGGGATTATCTCTATATGAAAATAATTCAGCCCGAACCTTTTTCCTGGCTTTACTCTTCAATTTCCATGTTCACAATTTATAATCTGGCTGACAATAGTCTGCTTTTTTCTCCTCAACTAAGTTATAAGCCATTTACAAATTTTGAAGTTTTACTCTGGCCGGTTTTTTTCTTTGGCGATAACCATACGGAATATGGCAGTAAGCAATTTAAAAGGAAAGTAGAAATATGGATGCGTTTTTACTTTTGATGTAAAGTCTGTAAGGAAATCAAAAACAAGGTTTAATGAACATATAAATGACTAAAAAATCAAAAAACCGATTTTCATTAAAGAAGGTATTGTTTATTCTGCTGGTTTTTTTTGTTGTTGGACAAGCAGTTACCGCGAAGAATGATGTTGATACTACCAGAGAACAGAAATTTATGAATGGTGAATTCTGGCGGGATCAGGTGTTAACAGAACTTATGCCTTACTGGTATAAACATGTACTGGACGAAGAACACGGAGCCTTCTATTTAAATCTATCACGTGACTGGCAGCCGGAACCTCCATGGGATAAAATGTCGGCAATGATCAGCCGCCAGATTTTCAGCTTTTCCACGGCTTATCTTCTTTCAGGTGAAGAAAAGTATCTTAATGTTGCCCGTGAGGCAGTAGACTATTTGCTTAAATATGGCTGGGACCAGGAATATGGCGGTTGGTTTGAAAGCATCTCTCAGACCGGAGAACCGAAGATAACCGAAAAACGTGCATCCTCGCAGATATATAACAACGTTGGACTTACCCAGTATTACTTTGTTACAGGAGATGAACGTGCTCTGTCCTATGTTCTTAAATCAGTTGAAATCCACAAAACATACGCTCACGATAAAGAGTTAGATGGCTATTTTATGAAGCTAAACCGGGATTTGAGTGTTAGTGATTCTTCCAAGGCCAAACATTCCCACTACGGACAGGGTTCACTGATGCCATATCTTATTCTGGCTACCCGGGATTCAGCAGTGATAAGCTTTTCAAAGCATCTGGCTGATATAAGCATAGAGCGGATGACCGACACGGTAAATAGCTGGATATTGGGATACCCCAACGGATTTGACAGGGAGTGGAATTATGTTCCTTATTTGGTGGATGGAAAAGAAAGTATATTTCTGGGAGCATGTTCAACTGCAGCATTGTTCTTTTTGCATCTATATCATTTAACCGGAAAAGAAAGCTATCTTAAGCATGGCAAGGCTTTGGGTGACAATCTCTGTCGGTACGGATGGAATGCGGAACGAGGCAAATGGTTTAACTCCGTTGAGAAAACGCCGCCTTATCACATTGCAGGCTCGCAAAAAATTTATTGGTGGGTTCAAATCTATGGTGCATTTCTGCAACTTCAACTTTACAATGTTACCCAGGATGAGCAATATCTGGAAAACTTTAAAAAGACCGAGCTATTTTATGATAGCTATTTTAGGGATCATAAATATGGTGGTGTGTTTTTAGGGGTTTCTCCGGACGGATCGTTCCTGGGAAAAGGCGAGAAAGCGGGATCATGGCATACATCATTTCACGAAATTGAGCACGGATTTCTCAATTATCTTTACCTCAGTCTCTTTGTAAATGAAAAACCGGTAGTGCTCCATTTCGAATTAGATGGTCCGAAAAAACATTTCGTCTCACCTGTAAACGATCCGAAAGTGCAGATTACCGGTGTGCGAATAAACGGCAAACCCTGGGCTGACTTTGATGTCCGGGAACGCAGCATTATATTGCCCGCGGGTAAAAAGCTAAAAGTGGAAGTCACGTTTAGAAGATAAAGTTAAAAAATCCCGATGAATACAAATAAAATTAACAGGCGTTTATTTTTGAAAAATGGTTCCCTTCTTGGAGCAACTTCAATCGTTTGTGCCTGGGCGATTCCGGAATTTCTTCATGGTAAAACACCTGGAAAATATTACAGGGAGAGTGGAGTCATTGCACCGATTTGTCAGGTAAAAAAGGAAGTCTATGTTCCTTCACCCGAACCACGGGTAGGCACCAGTGTTAGCATGACCTATATTGGCAGGGGGCTGCGGCGGGAAGAGGTACGGAGTCTGATACGATCGAGTGACTGGGCTGATACAATACGGCGGCGCACATCAGAGGACAACGGCAAGAACTGGTCAGACTGGGAACTGGAATACAAACAGGCACCGACCCAGGGGGAGTTTACGCAAGAGGGCGGAGAATCACAGCGTGGGACAGGTCCGTACGACCCGGTATCCGGCAGGCTTATAAAACCCGTCTTTCAGCGTATTATTACGGGTAAACCCGAAGTGGCTATGAAAGAGCTCTGGTCGGGGAACCGCCTGTTCTGTGACCATGGTTTTTATCAGCTTTCTGATGACGATGGCAGAACATGGGGAAAAGCGCACCAACTTAAGTACGAGGACGGCCCCGACTTCAACCCTGACAGTTGGGGAAACCCGGAGTACTACCGGACAAACGAGATGTATATCGGAGATGCTATCGCTTTATCAAATGGCACTGTTATTTTAAGCTCGACTATTCCTGTACCATACAGGGACGAAGAAGACGAGAAATTCCCGTCTGTATTCCCCAATACCTACAGGGATGGCTGTGTTGCAGGTGCTGTGTGCTTTGTAGGACGGTGGAATGAAGTGCGGCAAAACTACGACTGGATAACATCGAAATCCATATTTCTTCCTCGCCGGATATCTACCAGGGGGCTGGTAGAACTCAACCTCAGTGAGCTGAATAACGGTAATTTACTTCTCATCATGCGGGGTTCTAACACGGGACTGGATCCGGTTAAATACCCGGGGAGAAAGTGGTTCTCTGTTTCCCGGGACGGTGGATTCAACTGGAGTAAAGTGAAGGACATCCGCTATGATACGGGTGAGCAGCTTTACTCGCCGGCGTCTATTGCCAGAACCATCCGCAGCTCTAAAACGGGTAAGCTTTACTGGGTGGGTAATATTCCTGATGTGCCACCGGATGGGAACTCGCCGCGGTACCCTCTCCAGATTGTGGAGATCGACGAGGAAGGGCCGTCTTTCAGGAAGGACACGGTAACAGTTATCGACGACCGGGATCCGGAACAGGACTCTGAGCACATGCAGCTTTCAAACTTCTCTCTGCTGGAGAACCGGGAGACGCAAGAGATGGAGGTGTATCTGACACGCCTCGGTGAACATGGAGGCGGACCTGACATTTGGACCGCAGATGCCTACAAATATACCCTCGTATTTTGAGGTGGTCTATATTTGCCATGAGCATTTATCTATTAATATCTGGAAATACAGGTGGAAATTTTGCCGGTAATCTAACTATTTCCCTGCCATTTTGCACAATAACCAACTCCAAGTCTTCTTTGGATGAGTTCTGTGTAAATTGTTGTAGTTTTTTCTGAGGGTAGATGTAATCAAAGATTACGTGAAGAAGGATTTTGTTATTTTTTACGGAAACAATTTTACATTCAACATCACTCAGATCACCACTAGGACAAAGACGCAGTATGTGCTCGTTACCGGGCAGACGAGTGAAAGTAACAGCAAAATCCTTATTCGCATAATGAAGTCCTTTTGTTTTATTGTATGGATACATCCATTCAGTCCACGATATTGCTTCATCCTGATTCAGTTGATAATATTCATCAAAACCATGTGTTATACCTCCCCACATCTCAACACAACCCCGGCAATCCTCGCTACCGGAGAAGCGCTTTCTTGTCTTCGGATCAGGATTGATTCCCCATGCCCAAATATTACACCCCGGATTTTTATCCATAGGGAAAATACGAACTATGCCTTCATTTTCGTCGTGAGAAAAGGCGCTGTAAAAACCATGTTCAAGCTTACTTGCAAGCAAGTCGCCAATATTTTTCCATCCTGTGAGAAATCGTAAAGGACTGTCTTCATAATCTTGTACTTTGTTCTTCTGTGAATGATAATCCAACATCCATTTATTGAATTTCCTTTCAGTTACTAATACTTGTTTTGTAGGCATTATAAACTCTGTGTGTTCTGTAACCTCACCCTGTCCGCCGGGTGTCCACATAGGGTTAATCCAATGCTGAAACATGACAGGCTTAACAGTTGGATTCTTGATAAAGATTGCTGCTTCGAAAAAACTCTTGTCAGGATAAATGGAAATATCGATTGTTTCTTCCAGACCGTAACCAAGTTCCTTTACCTTCATCCTGACTGTTTTTTTCAGGGGAGAGTCCTCAACTATTTCCCAACTCCATTTTGCCGCCCATGTTTCGCCGTGTTCATTATCAGGCATCGTATATTCAACGCCGCCAAGAGCAAGCCACCATCCTAATTTGTTAGGAGAGCCAAACGCTTGAGCAACAGACGGAACAAAGAACTCTTCATGTCCGGTTACTTTGTAAATAAATGAATATGGTTTGCCCTTTTCCGGTATCAGTGTTAATTTGATGTATTTATTTTCGAGAATAACCGCGTTAAAAGTCTTAATAACTTTCCCGGAGATCTCCATATCGAACTTATTGAAATCAACACGAGGATAACCCAATTCATCTATGGTTAATGCCTTTTGAAAATCCGCACACGCCACATCTATCTTTGTTTTAGTAAGTTTGAATATGCCATCTTTCGGTTTCTCGTTAATGTGTATAGGTATAACTTCTTGTCTTGTATTTTTACACGAGACAAACAAGATGCCCGAAATTAACATAAGCACTATATAGTGAATACTTTTTTTCATTGGAAATTCTTATTGGATTTCAGATAATTGAATTTTTACCCAAAGATGATCCATATTTCACTTAAAAATATCTTCTTTAAGCTTATCCATAAACTCTTCTGTCAAAGAAGAACCTGAAAAGAAAACCACCCCGTCAGCGCCTGTTTCTATAGAGATTTTCACTTCCTGTGCAACTCCTTCCGGAGTGTTCTTGTTATGGGAAGAATGGCAGGCAATTCCGGGATATACCAGGCATTTTCCGTTTGCAGCTTTCACAGCATCCTTCACATATTGTCTGAATAATTCCAAATCGTTTGTATATAACATAGGACAAACAAAATCGATGATGCCTTCCTCTGCCCATTGTGCCCAGTTCTGTGCTATTAAGATTTCAGCGGACCTATGATTTGGAAAAACATCAGCCCCAAGAACAATGTTTTTACCTGATTGTTCGATAGTTTTTTTTATTTCCCTGACAAGAGTTGTTACATGTTCCGCATTCCATTTAATCCATTCGCACCAAACCATGCTTCCGCAGTCTTGATGAACGTCGAGCGGTGAATCTCCAAATTCTTTTTTGAATGCTTCACAGGTAGCTTTGTCATAGCTGAATCTCTGGTTTACCGGGAAACGAATATAATCTAGATGGATACCGTCAATATCATATTTCAATGCTTCAGATACCTGGCTGATAAGATATTTTTTCACTCCCGGATTAGCAATATTTAGATTAGGATATATTTCTCCTTTCATACCCCGGATCAGCCATTCCGGGTTTTCTTTTATAACTCCTTCAATCTTAACCCGCTGTCCCGGGCAAAAGATAGAATGTACCTTGATGTTCCTTTTGTGGGCTTCTTCCAGCAAAACCTCAAGAAAGTCCCATTCTTTTTGATGCTGGAACATCATGCTGTAAAAACAATAAAGGTTGTTGATATTAATTTCAGCATAGTTATCCAGCATTTCTTGCATCTGGGGCATGGCTTCGTTTTTCTCCTGGCTAAACATTGAGGAATGTATCCAGACAGCCCTGTTTTTCTCCCGGTTTTCACTCTGTGAAAAAAGAGTGAAAGGAATGATTGAAAGGATAATAATAGTTATCCCTGCAAATTTTTTTAATTTTCTCATTTTGTTATGTGCTTTTTGAAGCTATTTTTTTTTGCTATATGCATCCCTTAACCGGGCAAGATTTTTTCTAAAAGTATCACAATCATAATTTGGATTGAATTCCGGATTATCGGTTATTTCACCAGTTTCATAATTGAAATATCCTTTTACAAATTTATTGGATAAAGCATAAACTACATCGTTATTTTCATCATGGAATGGAGGAGCTTCAGATAATATTTGTTCAACAAAAGCTTCGGGAGGTGAGATTTTGTGTAATTTTTCACTATAGTAATTATAAATTTCAGTTGAAATTGAAAGGATCAAAACATTTTTTCCGAAATACTTGCTCCTGCTGTGTTTATAAATCAGATCCAATCTATCAAGGGTGATTTTATATGCAGTTTTATAGAAGGAATATCTGAACTGAAATCCTTCCTTAAGAACTTTATCTGCAATAGTTTTTTCCTGGGTATAATGTAAAAACAACTTTTTATCTTTTGTGTCTTTAAAGATGTAGTTCAGGATATTATCATTAAAAAACTTATCTTTTGTAACTATTTTTGTTAGTTCAACTATCTGAAGTTTCGATAGTATCTTTGTCAACTCCTCTTTTTCTAATTCCGAATCCTGGATATTTAATTTGTCAAAAATCAGCTGGATATAATTGTTTTTTTTCTTTAACTGTAGATAGAGATATCCTATTATTATAAGAAGAAGAAAAAAAAGCCCAAGTTCAAGATATGGATGGATTGAATAACCTAAAAAACTTGAAATTGAAAATATATTTTCCATTTTTAGCCTGTTTTAGTTAAAATAAACCAGCTTATAATATAGTAGTAAAGTTCTGAATTAGATTATTTTATTTTTTAAACAAGGATGTTACGCCTCTGATTATAAGTCTTATAATTATAAGCAGGAAATATATAACAATTGAGAAAAGAACAGTTATATGTAATGTTGTGAATAGTTCCTTCCATTGCGAGTTGTAATAAATTATTGAATATATATTTAATACAAAAGCTATTAAAAAACTAATTAACAGAAATAACAATTCTCTTTTCTTATGTTTGGCAGTAATGATAGTATCTTTCATTTGTTTTTTTTTAATCGGTCAGACAATTTTTAAATTTTCAGGTACGATAATCACCTTTTCTTTTTCTATTGCATTAAACCCAAGCAAGGCAGCAATACTTGCATAATACGCCTGTCTGATATGTTCAGGGTCTATTTTATTTTCCTTCACTGAATAAGCGAAAGCTTCCAGTTCGAGTTGTGTGCCATCGTCTTCAAGGTCTTCGTCCAGTATATATTCTCCTTTATTTTTACTTGGTGAATCGGGTACCCAACTTGCACCACCAAGCGGTATCGTGTCAAATACTTTATGTTCGATATTGTTTATAAGATGCATAATTCCCGGTGCAGGAGGAGGTGTTTCAGAAAACATTTTCCCTGCTTCAAGTTCCATGGTTCCTTTTGGTCCCATTATTTGTTCTTCAAGTCCGTAGTGCTTATTGCTTGTACAGGAATCATAGATCAACTGCGTTCCACCCGGGTAGGTATATACAAGATTGACATTATCATGTACTTCTCTTCCGTCTTTCCAGTAATTAATACTGCCTGCACCCATAATTTTATTCGGGAATTCACCCAATGCCCAGTTAGCAACCTGTATCTGATGTGATGCCAGTTCTGTCATCAAACCGCATGAAAATTCCTTATACAATCTCCAGTTTATCTTTTTCTCAAGTTCAGGTGATGGTACCGTACGTCTCCAGTCATTGTTCCTGTGCCAGTAGGCTCTCATTTGAGTAATATTTCCCAGTTGTCCTGCCCTGATGAATTCCATTGCTTTTATATACTTCGGGTTGAACATTCTTTGATGACCGATCTGAAGGATTTTCCCGGTTTTCCGGTGAGTGTTTACCATAGCAAGACAGTTTTCAGGTAGCCGTGCCATGCTTTTTTCACAAAATACATGCTTGCCTGCTTGCAGGGCATCAATTGTAATATGAGCATGTTCATTTAGAGGAGTTGCGATCACAACTGCATCTATATCATTTATTTCCAGTAATTTCCGGTAATCAACAAATGCTTTTGCCTTGTTATTAGTCATTTCTTTAGCCCTGTCAAAATGCGGTGGATAATTATCACAAACTGCCGCGATCTCAATAGAAGGAATATTCTTCATATGAAGCAGTAGCAAACTGCCACGTGATCCGACGCCTATAATTCCAATCCTTACCTTGTCGGATGGTGATAATGTTTGATCAGGGTTCTCATTTGCGAGGGCATTCATCCAGGGCAGGGATGATGCAATAAAAGAAGTGCCGGTAATCAGGGAAACACTTCTGATAAATTCTCTTCTTGATTGTCGTTCGGATTTTTCCATATAATTAGTCTCTTATATTTGGAATATATTAAATTATTTTCTTCCTCACTTACTCATCTTACAACTCAACAACTCAACAACTCAACTTCTTTTCAATACAAATATACTTACTTTTTTGTCATTAGTATAGATAGCTTCAATAGCTTCTGATTCGGGAAAATTTAACAGAATTTTTTTTCTTCGGTTCTGTGGTGATACATAAAGTGCAGTTGAAAGGACTTCTGCATCAATAGCTTTTACAGATTTCACCGAAATTGTCCTGACTTCCTCAACTGATTTCCCGTTTACAGGATTGATAAGTGCGGTTTTCCTGTATCGCAGTTTCCCGTTTCTTGCCAGCATACCTGATGTTGACATATTATTATTTTCTAAGTTAAATACGAAAACATTCTCGCCGGGTTTGAATAAATGCTGAATACCAATATTCCAGTGATTACCATGCGGATGCTTGCCAATAGCAAGTATTGAGCTTTCCCCAAAACTAACAAGCGCATTTTTTACATTATGTAATTGCAAAATATCATTTACCCGATCCAACGCATAACCTTTACCAAACCCACCCAGATCAATCATAATACCAGGATCCGCAAAATTTACAGTAGCATCGTTTTTGTCAATAACAATATTGTATGCTCCCGACAATTTATTGTGATTCTTTCCGGAGTCCTGTTGTAATGTAACATCAAAACAGGAATATGTACTTATATAATATTTATTGCACGCTTCAAGTATCGTGATCCATTCATGATCTATTTTTACCGGATTATTAGCTGCATGCTGATTAATATAAGTAAGTTCACTATCAGGCAGAAAACGACTCAACTTTTTCTCCAGACGATCAATTTCAGCTTTAATCTGTCTGAAAACTTTATCGCCATTTGCCATATCCGTATCAGGTAAAACAAGGTCGAACCGGGTACCCATTCCGGCAAAATGATTATGATACAGGGATTTCTTCATCACTAAACTATTCCGGCAAACCCCATAAAAGCCATGGCAAGCAGTCCGGCTACAATAAAAGCTATAGGAACGCCTTTCATTGGTTGTGGAATATCCACTAATTCAAGTTGTTCCCGGATCCCGGAAAAAAGTAATAATGCCATGCCGAATCCAATGGCGTTTGCAATTGAAAAAACTACGCTTTCAATCAGGTTATAATCGTTCTGAACTGCAAGAATAGCAACACCCAGAACAGCACAATTTGTTGTGATCAGGGGTAGGAAAATACCGAGAGCCTGATAAAGTACAGGACTAACTTTCTTAAGCATTATCTCGACCATTTGGACAAGAGCGGCAATTACAAGAATAAAAGTTATTGTTTGCATAAATGAGATACCGAAAGGAATAAGAATATAATGCTGAAGAAGATATGTGACAATAGTAGATATTACCATTACGAAGGTCACTGCACCGGTCATGCCGATGGAAGTTTCTACTCTATTTGAAACGCCAATAAACGGACATACACCCAGAAACTTTGCCAGAACAATATTGTTGACAAAAATTGCTGAAATTATGATTATTATGAAATTCATAGTAGTTGTTTCTTTAAGTAGTTTTCTTATTGATTTTGTTCATTATCATAATAAGGTATCCAAGTGCAATAAATGCTCCGGGAGCGAGTATAAAAAGAAGTATTCCATCGCCTGGAATAAATTTGAAACCCAGAAATGATCCGCTGCCAAGTATCTCTCTGACTCCACCCAGGAAAAAGAGTGCCATAGTAAATCCGAAACCCATACCCAGACCATCAGTAACTGAAGACAGGAAGCTGTTTTTTGAAGCAAAAGCTTCTGCACGTCCTAAAACAAGACAGTTAACTACTATTAATGGGATAAACAAACCGAGTTCATCAAACAGACCGGGCAAATATGCCTGCATTAATAACTCAACAATAGTAACAAACGATGCAATGATAATAATGAATGAAGGGATCCTTACCTTGTCAGGAATAAAATTCTTAATCAGGGTAACTACGATATTTGACATAAGCAATACAAATGTTGTTGCCAGTCCCATTCCCACTCCGTTAATTACTGAAGTTGTTACACCAAGTGTAGGGCATAATCCCAGGAACAGGACAAAAACGGCATTTTCCCTGAAAAATCCTTTATTAAAATTTTTCCACTGGTTCATTTTTTACCTCCCTTCAGATAAGCATTACAGGCTCGATTTACCGCATCGCAATATGCACGGGAACTTATTGTTGAAGCTGTAATTGCATCAACATCACCTCCATCTTTTTTAACATTTATATTGAAACTTTCCGGGTTAATTCCTTGAAACTGCAAACTAAAGTCAGATTTACTCTTCGACATTTTATCGCCAAGGCCCGGTGTTTCTTTATGTTCGAGAACAACTATGTCATTAATTGAACCATCTGGTAAAATCCCGATCATTAACTTAATATTTCCACTGAAACCTTTATTTGTAAAAGTTTCAATTGCTGTTCCAACCAGCCTGCTGTTTTCACGTGCCGGATAAAAATATAAAGTATCATTATCCATGGCTATCTTGTATATCTCCTCGTTTGGCAGATTATTGAATTCAGGAAGAACCTCATTGATTGCTTTCATTTTTGCAGCCTGTTTAGCAGCGGCAATTGGTGCTTTTGTAAATTCATACACGAATCCCAGGGCAGTTGATGCTGTTAGTGTTATTACAAACAGGGTAAAAACCATATTTACAAAAGAAGATTCTTTCTTAGCCATTTGTTACCTCCTCTCCAAATCGCTTTGGTTTGATATAATAATTTATTAGCGGAACAAATCCATTCATAATTAGTATTGCAAATTGAACACCTTCAGGGTAGGATCCGAATCGCCTGATTACTACTGTTAATATTCCGATGCAGATCCCGTATAAAATCATTCCTTTCCCTGTCATGGGTGAAGTAACGTAATCAGTTGCCATAAAAATTGCTCCCAGGAGTATTCCTCCTGACAGGATATGGAAAAGTGGATCGGCATTTTGTTCCGGATTAATAAGCCAGAGAATACCTGTAAAAATTACGACAGTAAAAATTATTGATACAGGTATATGCCATGTGATAATCTTTCTTAGAAGCATATATGCAAGACCAAGAATTAATGCAATTGCAGCGACTTCGCCAATTGATCCACCCATGTTGCCAAAGAATAATTGCTGATAGGTAGGGATTTTATCCATCAGATGTGATATGGAATCACCTTTACCCAGACCTTCTTTAATGATACTTAGTGGAGTTGCTCCTGTGTTTGCATCAACATATTGAGTTTGAAATCCTTGTGCATCGGGCCAACTTGCCATTTTTGCGGGAAAAGAAATGAAAAGGAAAACCCTTCCGATAAGTGCCGGATTGAAAGGATTATTACCCAACGCTCCGAATGATAACTTCCCAACTCCAATTGCAAACAGACTACCGGGGATAATAAGCCAAACGGGGAAATTGGAAGGAAGGCACAAAGAGAGTAATAAGCCTGTAATAATTGCCGAGCCATCATGTATCGTAGTTTTTTTACATAAAAGGAACTTCTGGATCAGGAACTCAAATAAAACTGACGAAAATACCGCTGCTGATATAACGATTACGGCACCCCACCCAAAATACAGGATTGAAGCCAGTACTGCAGGTATAAGGGCGATAATAACACCGTACATAAGATTCGGAGTTGTTTCTTTTCCGAAAACATGTGGTGAGGGAGAAACCGTTAATAATTTATTATCTGTCAATACTTATTTCCTTTCATTAATAAGTTTGGTAACTTCCGTTTTTCCAAGTCTGATAAAGTCGAGTAAAGGTCTGTTAGACGGGCAGATATAGCTGCATGAACCACATTCTATACAATCTAAAACCATTTGTTTTTCCAGTCTGTAAAAACTTCCATTTTGAGTTAATGGCATTAATAAATACGGCTCAAGTCCCATAGGGCAAATGGTTACACATTTTGAACACCGGATGCAGGGTTCAATTGATTTTCTTTTCGTTTCATCTTCAGGTAAAACCAGTATTCCAGACATTCCTTTTATTACAGGTACATCGAGTGAGTTGATAGTTTTTCCCATCATCAGTCCGCCACTTATTACCTTACCTGTATTTTCCGGAAGACCGCCGGCTGCTTCAATAAGGAACCGGACCGGAGTACCTATCCTGACAACAAAATTGGATGGGTTTTTCAATGATTTACCCGAAACGGTTACTATTCTGTTTATTAGTGGTTTGTTTTTCTGAACAGCTTCGTAAACTGCATATGCTGTTGAAACATTATGAACAATAACCCCTACATCGATAGGTAATTTTCGGGAAGGGACTTCCCTGCCTGTCAGAGCTTCAATAAGTTGTTTTTCACTTCCCTGCGGGTACTTTACTTTTAAAGGATATACTTCAATTCCCGGAAATTTTGAGGAGATATCCTTTAAAAAACAAACAGCATCAGCTTTATTATTTTCGATCCCTATTATAGCTTTCCTGATATTCAGGACTTTCATAAGGATATGAATACCCACCATCATTTCTTCACCATATTCAAGCATTAACCTGTGATCAGAAGTTAAATATGGTTCACACTCAACCCCGTTAATGATTAGTGTTTCTGCTTTCTTATTCTTAGGTAGTATAAGTTTAACATGTGATGGGAATGCTGCACCTCCTAATCCTACAATTCCTGATTCACGAATTTTTTCTAATATCTCATCTTTTGAAAGTGTGATATCTTTTCGGAGATCAGTTGATTTAATTATGTTTTCTTCCCATTCATCTCCCTCCACTTCGATAACTATTGCAGGTTTCTTATAACCGGTATGATCAGGTATTGAATCGATTTTAACAACTTTCCCCGAAACTGATGAGTGAATACTGGCAGACACAAATCCTCTTCCCTGTGCAATTAACTGTCCAACTTTAACAGTATCCCCTTTGTTGACAACGGGTATTGCAGGTACACCAATATGTTGAGAGAGCAGAATAGTTACTTTCTCCGGGAGTGGTAATATTTTAACAGGATTTTTACCCGTGAGTTTATACTCCGGCGGATGAATTCCTCCCTTTCTAAATGTTTTTAGCATCTTACTCATCCCGTTTCATTAAAGCATTTTCTTTATCCGTTTTTATTTTTCTGGGCGGAAAATTGATCTCAAGTATTGCATGAGTTGGGCATTCAGTGACACATCTTCTGCATAGTGTGCACATATCTGAATCGATAAAAGCCAGGTTATTGCCCATTGTGATTGCTTCAAACTCACAAACTTTAAAACATTTTGTACATCCAATGCAAGCAACAGAACAGTATTTCTTAGCAATTCCGCCTTTTTCCGTATTAATACATGAAACAAATATGTGTCTGTCATTTTTATTTTTCTTTCTCAGTTCAATAATATCTCTCGGACAAGCTTCAACACAAGCGCCACAGGCAGTGCAATTTTCATCAATTACAACCGGAAGGCCGGTTTTTCTATTCATATATATTGCTTCGAATTCACATACATCCACACAATCATCCATACCAAGGCATCCTACCGGACAATCAGTGTCACCGACATATAATGCGGATGCCACTGCACATGATGAAGCACCGTCGTAATAGTTTGTTCTGGGTCTGTTCTCAAATGATCCTGAACATCGTATAACGGCAACTCTTGGATCAGTTTGTTTTGCTTCTTTGCCCAGGAGATTTGCCACAATGTCCATGGTTTCCTGTCCGCCTACCGGACAGTACAGATCATCAAGAGTATCTGAATTTACACATGCCTCTGCAAAATTCTTGCAACCGGGATACCCGCATCCGCCACAATTAGCAGCAGGCAGTGCATCCTCAACATCAAATATTATCGGATTTTCAAGAACCTTGAATTTTTGTGCAAACAGGAAAAGTATTATAGCAGCTATAATACCAATAGAACTGAGAGATAATATTGTTAATAATATGCTGCTCATTGTTCTTGTTTCTTGATTGCAAAGGTGAATTTATTTCTGATTTTTTCTCTGTAGAAATATAAGATCAGATAGTAAGGTCCCAGAGTTCCCAGGGAAATGAGGCCTGCCAATACCTCATTCCGGGTAATGGAACTAGTGAAAATTAAAATTATTAATACTACGATAACGGGTTGAACATAACCAAGATAAAGGGCTTTGAAGCCCAGGGTTTGATGCAGAATAACCTGGACTTTCTGACCGACAGAAAAATCGCCGGTTTTTGGAACTTCAACAATCTTATCTTTAACATCGGATATGGAACAAATACCTTTTGCCCCGCATGATGAACATGCTGAATAGGTTGTGATATTGACCTTTATTTTGGAGAAGTCAATACTCGTAATTACCCCGGGATGTTTAATTTCCTTCGATGTTCCCATTTACCCTAAAATAATAGTTAGCAAAGTTAAAAAAGAATAGAAGAAAAATAAGTTAAGTTTGTCAGGTTTTGCAGTATATCGACAATTTTTAATGAATCAAAATAATATGTAATTATTCAGTGCCTTACCTTCAACTGCGCTAAGAGTAAAAAATTTGGAATGTCTATACTTCGACAAAACGCTCAGTATTAAAAATGACTAATTTCATTACACTTTGCGTTTTTTTGATTACTAAATGGCGACTTTGGACTGCCGACTGATTAGATACGCTAAATTTCATTTATTATTTCGAATATACGATTTTTTTAAGATTCTTGAACTTAAGGGATGTATTATCCCTTTAATACTTATTATCCGGGCTTTCACTGAACCAACAAGTATTGGCGAATTAATTTTCAATGGTATCCTGTTATCATCATCTGTTACCCAAACTTGCATATCTTCACCTCCTTCAAAAAGAGTACCTTCGACAAGATAGACACTAAACTTAATACATCTGAATTTTCCAAAACCATGTACTCTGATGTTTTCTTTGCCAAGATAGCGAAAATAGATATTGGTTAACTCATTATCCAGTAGGATTGTGACAGGAATAGTATCACCCGGATTATAAGCTGAATAATCAATATTCCTGGTGTAGTAAAGAATTGATAATACATCGTATGTGCATTCGGTTATTTCGATAGTATCTTTCCATTCCGGTTTGTTTGTTTTGCTTGAGGTTGACCAGGCGATATTTAGTTCCCGGTCAAAATTGTAATGAATATCTATTTCATAACCTCCTTCATATACATCTCTTTTAAACTCATAAGGTTTAAGGGTGACAGGATCGGTCCATGATTCGTATGAATCTTCAACTTTAAAAAACCAGTTCCAGGTAGGTAAAGTTAGTCCTGTGCCATGAAGATATAGACGTTTGAGTTTATCTTTTTCTGCCTCTGATACCGTGAAATTTACTACTCCGACATCAGTCCAGAAAATAAAAACATTATATGAAACAATATATGACAAGGATTCACCGTGAGCAGATGCACGGTTAATTATATTGCATTTTTCATTTTGGCCCGAGGTTATTTCCGGAAGAAAAACCTGCAACAGGATCATCAGGCCAAGTATTACCGGTTTAATATAAAAATACATTTGTTAATTATTTTGCTAAACTGTGTTCTATGCTCTAACTTATTGAACTCCAGTCGATATTTTCTTTTCGCAACTTTTTTAATTGTGAAACAAGGATTGTATTATCAGGTTTAATAAGCTCAGGATCCTTTTCTATTATTTCTTCAGCCTTATCTCTTGCGTATTGAAGAATTTGTCCGTCTTTTCCAAGGTTGGCAATTCTAAGGTTGAATGCAATGCCACTTTGTTGTGTTCCTTCCAGGTCTCCCGGTCCGCGTAATTTCAGATCAACTTCAGCAATTTCAAAACCATCATTTGTTTCCACCATCGTTTCAATTCTTTTTCTTGCTTCATGTGTAAGTTTCGTTGAGGTCATAAGTAAACAATAGGATTGATCTGCTCCTCTGCCAACCCTGCCCCGTAGTTGATGAAGTTGTGATAAGCCGAATCTTTCAGCACTTTCAATAACCATTACGGATGCATTAGGTATATCAACACCAATTTCGATTACAGTTGTAGCTACCATAATATCAGTTTGCCCTTTCACAAAATACCTCATGGCAATATCTTTTTCTTCGGTTTTCATTCTTCCATGCACAACACTCACTGCGTATTCCGGTGGTGGAAATTCTCTTACTATACCTTCGTAGCCATCTTCCAGATCTTTATAATCCATCTTTTCTGATTCCCGGATAAGTGGATATACAATAAATATTTGTTGTCCTTTCTTAATTTGTTTGCGTATAAAACTGAAAAGTCTTAATCTTTTTGAATCGTAATAATGTGCTGTTATTACAGATTTTCTTCCGGGTGGAAGTTCATCAATAACTGATATTTCGAGATCACCATAAAGCGTCATTGCAAGTGTCCGAGGAATAGGTGTTGCGGTCATTACCAGAATATGGGGAGGTTGTCTGTTCTTTTCCCATAGCTTTGCTCTTTGTGCAACACCAAAGCGATGCTGTTCATCAATAACAACAAGACCGAGATTTTGGAATTTTACAGTTTCTTCAATTAGTGCATGTGTTCCTACAAGGATCTTTAGTGTTCCCTCTTTAAGATTATTAAATATTACTTTTCTTTCTGATTGTTTAGTTGAACCTGTAAGCAGTGCAATTTGAATATCCATATTCTCCAGCATTTTTGTCAGTGTCTGGAAATGCTGTTTGGCAAGTATTTCGGTTGGAGCCATCATACAAGACTGGAAGCCATTATCAAGTCCAATAAGCATACTCATTAATGCAACAAGTGTTTTTCCACAACCGACATCTCCCTGAAGAAGTCTGTTCATATGTTTCCCCGAACCTGTATCCTGCCTGATTTCTTTCAGTACTCTTTTTTGGGCTGATGTTAATTTGAATGGAAGATGTTTATGATAAAAAGTGTTAAAATTATTACCTACGGTTGAGAACACATGTCCTGTCAGTTCTTTACTTCTTGTTTTTTTCTGTTTAAACAGGTTTAGCTGGATATAAAAAAGTTCTTCAAATTTAAGTCTGAATTCTGCATTTTTTAGTATTGTGGGATTTTTTGGGAAGTGAATATTGAGAAGTGCCTCATCCAATGATAAAAGTTTTAATTCATTAATCATGTATGATGGCATTGTTTCCCTGATTTTTCCTTTAACCTGTTGAAGAAGATTGTTTTGTAGTTTCTGAATTGCTTTTGAATTAAGATAACCTTTTTTTAGTGTTTCGCTTGTATTGTAAAAGGATTGTAAGGGCGCATTGATCTTACTTTTCAGCGTTTCCTGTGCTTCAACTTCAGGATGGATTATATTTATTCTATTATTGAAAACCCCGGGTTTACCGAAGACTACATATTCTTTTCCGATTTTAAGACTATTTTTTATCCATTGAACACCACGAAACCATACAAGTTCAATAGTTCCCGTATCATCAGTAAAATTTGCAACAAGTCTTTTGTTCCTTTTATAGCCTGCTGTTTCAAAGTTGGTTATACGACCTTTGATCTGGATGTATGGAAGGCTGCTGTTTATTTCTTTGATAGTATAGAACTTTGACCTGTCAACATATTTGTATGGAAAATAGTATAAAAGGTCTTCAAAACATTTGATTTGAAGCTCCTTCCTTAATAAATCAGCTCTTTTTGGTCCAACCCCGCTTAGATATTGTATGTCGGTTTTCAAACTATCAGACATTGGGAAAAAATATTTTAAATAATAAAAGCATAGCTTCGCAAATTAATTAAAAAAGCCATATCTAAGTGATAATTAATACTAATTTTAGTTACTCAAGAAGGATGAGGCTAAGGCTAAGGCTAAGGTTTTTGATTGCATATATGAACCTTTCAGACTTTAAATAGGCTTATTTTCTTAACTTTACACATGAATCAATTTTAATGAATTTATATGCTTTTTTCTTCCTAAGCCTATCCTTTGCCTTCTATGATTAATAATCTAAAATACATACTAAAATACATAAATTACTACCTGTTTGCCGGACATGGTAGGGGGTATGGCATCCATTCCCCTTTTATATACGAATATGTAATAAAAGTTTTAAGAGACCGGACAATTGAACGGAAGATGAAGGAAATTAATGATCTTAGTTCTGAGCTACGATCAGAGAAGACAAAAGTGGAAACAACCGGTTTTGGCGCAGGATCGCATTTTGGTAAAAGTAAAAATCTCAGTATCGGAAATATTGCCAGGTTATCTTCCACACAAAAAAAATATGGCAATCTTCTATATCGCACTGTTATGTTTTTTAAACCGAAGGTTATTCTTGAATTAGGTACATCAATAGGTATTGGTACGTCATACCTTGCTTTACCCGATAGAAATGCAAATATTTATACAATTGAAGGTTCGGAAATATTGTCTGCTTTGGCCATGGAAAATTTCAGTAGGTTAAAAATCAGTAATATAAAGCAATATACAGGTGAATTCATTAACGTGTTGCCCGGGCTGTTGGATCAATTACCTGACATTGATCTGATATTTATTGATGGAGATCACAGGGAAGAAGCAACAATTAAATATTTTGAGTTATGCCTTGAAGCTGTGAATTCTGAAAGTGTTATTATATTTGATGATATTCACTGGAGTGGTGGAATGGAGAAGGCATGGGAAAGGATAAAGAAATTTTCTAATGTAAAATTGACACTTGACCTTTTTAGGTTTGGTCTGGTATTTTTTCGTGAAGAAATTTATTCAAAGCAACATTTCAGAATTAGATATTGAAAAGAAAATTGAGGCATTGCTTGTTTCTCAACAAAATAAATTATTTTCGTAGTTTATTCAATAATCTATATTCGGTGATGGAAAATGTAATATCTCTAGGTAAAATTGTAAAAAATTATTATGTAGGAACAGTAGTTGTAAAAGCACTCCGTTCAGTTTCTATTAAGATAGATAAGGGTGAATATGTAGCTATAATGGGTCCTTCGGGTTCGGGAAAATCTACTTTGATGAACCTGATTGGATGTCTTGATACACCCACAAGCGGACAATATATTCTCAATGGCACTGATGTGAGTAAGATGGATGATAACAAACTGGCAGAAATACGAAATCAGGAGATTGGTTTTATTTTCCAGACTTTTAATTTGTTACCCCGTTATTCTGCCCTTGAAAATGTTATGCTTCCTATGGTTTATTCCGGTATATCAAAACCGGATAGGATGATCAGGGCCAAGGAAGTTATTGAAAGTGTAGGTTTAACAGACAGGATGACCCATAAACCAAATGAGCTTTCCGGAGGACAACGTCAGAGAGTTGCAATGGCAAGGGCACTGGTTAATTATCCTTCAATTATTTTAGCAGACGAGCCCACAGGAAACCTTGATTCTAAAACTTCAAGTGATATTATGGATGTAATTGGCGGGATATATGAGAGTGGGAATACTGTTATACTTGTTACTCATGAAGAGGATATTGCTCAACGTGCTAACAGGATTATCAGATTATTTGATGGTATGATTGATTCAGATACAATGAATAAGAAAGCAGAGAGAGAAGAGCAAAGGGCGAAGAGCTGAGAAACCCGTAACCCATAACTTTTTGGGAGAATAGGAATGACAAATAGTAAAGAAGCGTTCAATATAACTACTCAATAATATAGTTCACAGTGAAGATCTATACCGGGACAGGAGATCAGGGAGAAACATCATTAGCCGGTGGTGCAAGAGTACCGAAAAACGATGTTAGAATTGAAGCATATGGATCGGTTGATGAATTGAATTCATATATTGGGTTGATTAGAGTTCAAAAGATCAATAATGATGATAAAGCTTTTCTTGAGTGGATTCAACGCTGTCTTATGACTGCTGCTGCGGTTTTTGCTTCAGATTACCCTAACAGTAAAGCTATTGTCGCGGGACTTGAAGAAAAGGATATTAATAGAATTGAAGATAAGATTGACTCCATTGACAAAAACCTTGAAGCTTTATCTTCATTTATTATTCCCGGAGGAAATACAATTATTTCTTATTGCCATATTGCGAGATGTGTTTGCCGCAAAGCTGAAAGAAAAGTTTTTGCAATTGATAACATTGGCATGAAAAGCAGGGTTTGTGCAAAGTATCTTAACAGGTTATCTGATTATCTTTTTGTCCTTTCCCGTAAGCTTACCAAAGATTTTAAGATAATTGAAATTTATTGGAAACCTGGTTCAAAAAAATAAGTTTCCCCATTTGATTATTTGATATTTATTTTTATATATTTGCACAATTTTTCAGAAGGTTCTGATTAAGGGAATCTAAAATTGAGCATATATGTATTGGACACTTGAATTAGCGTCAAAATTGGAAGATGCTCCCTGGCCTGCAGCCAAAGATGAATTAATCGATTATGCAATTCGTTCTGGAGCACCATTAGAAGTAATTGAGAATCTTCAGGAGATTGAAGATGAGGAAGAAATTTATGAAAGTATTGAAGATATATGGCCCGACTATCCCAGTAAAGATGATTTCTTTTTTAACGAAGATGAGTATTAACTGAATACGTTCTATTCACTTATTCCCATATAAAAATATCCCATTTATTTAATGGTCTGAATAATTCAAGCCAACTAAATCCATCAAGTCTAAGGTTTTCAGGATTTTCATCATCGGGTGGGGTCATGATGCCGTCTGGTTTAACAAGAAAACTGATTTTACTTATTTCCTTGTTTTCCAGGTAAATGATAATGTCACTGCAAAGTGCCTGGTTTACTCCAACTGTTTCTCCTTCATCTGAAGTATAGTAAATTGTTTCACCATTACCGGTTACATTAATCCTGTAAAGGTTATCATCCTTAAAAAATGCAATCATATTCTTGCCTTTAATCTGATTGAACCGAATACTGTCTTCCATGGTAATAATGAATGCGTTATTATACATTTCAAGATGATCAGCATGCCCGTCTTTCGTAAAAATTGCTATAGAATCGGCAGTTATCTGATTTTTATCTGACCAAAGAATGGGATCATTATACATCCTGATAACTGAATCCCGGAGTGAATAAACCATTGAGTCGCATTTAGCTTGAAAATCATCCTTATACATTTTACAATGGTAATAGGCACTTACTGTACGGTATTTTTCTGTTGAATCTTTATAAGACCTGAGTGTATCAGCGTGAACAAAGAGGCTATCGGTGCTTGTAATTTGAATAAATACAGCACTATCAGTTACAAAGAAACTTTCCGGTTGTTCAAAATACTCTGAAAAATTTCCTTTAACAATCATGTCTTTCAATGTATCAGTTAACTCAACATTACCATAGGCTTTCCCATAACCATTAATCTTCTCATAATAAATGGAGTCTCCTTTAACTATTTGATTTTTAGATTTTACCAGAGCATGTATTTTTAGTTTACTGATGTCTGTTTTTGTATTATACCAACCATCTTCGCAGTAAAGATAACTGCTGTCACCTATTATTTCAGTTGGTCCGAAGAAATATGAAATTTCTGATACGGTATTGTATTCCATCGTATCAGAAAGAATAGTATAGTCGGGATTTAGAATTACTACACTGTCTTTAAAATGAAACTCTTTTAGTATTGTATTGTAGCTACCCAGGATACTACTAAGAGTATTCTCGTCTGAAAGAATGGTGCCACCATTAAAATAATATCCTATGTCTGTGTTCAGATCATAATCCAGAAATTCCGTATTTAACTCAGCTTCATTATCAATAAGTGTTACGTTATGCCTGATTATGGCAAGTTTTTCGTCGCCTTTATATCTAAGGAAATCACCATAAAGATGAAGAGTATCTCCACGACGGATATAAACATTACTAAAAGCTTCAACCAGGTTTTGATTATCATAAAGATATGCGCTGTCGCAAAACATAAATACATCTTTGTGTTGTAGTTCTACCTCTCCAATCAGTTTTTTCAGATCAGGTGCGAGTTTTTCGTTATATTCAAGTGTATTGGAATGAATTATTTGAATTTCAGCCTTTTTCTTCTGTGCCATACCCTGTGTAAATGGGAGTATAGCGACAAAAACAAAAAATATGTAACGAATAATGTTTTTCACTTACTCATTTACTATTTATCCAGCCAACCCTTGTTGGAAAACGTACAGGTTTGATAATCGTCAACAATACGGATGTATGTATTTTTTTGCTTATCATTAATCCAGTTACTGAAAAATTCTTGTTGTTTAGATTGTTTTGTGAGTTCCTGTAATATTTTATAATCACTTACCAGATTTGCTGTGTGAGGTTTAGAGCGTGAAATTACAGATACAATTTTATAGACTAAATTTCCTTTTTCATCAATTGCCTCGAAAGGGTCAGATATCTTACCGATTTTCATATCTTTTACCACATTGTACATTCCCTTGTCCAATTGATCCATTTCGAATTTTGTATCTCCGGTTCTCGGATTTATTAAAATTCCTCCACTAAGTCTTGAGTCGGGATCATCAGAATATCCCCTGGCAGCATTCTTAAAAGTAATACTATCAGTGCGAATAATCAGACTTAGGCTGTCAAGAAAGCTTTTTGCCTGCATTTTTGCCACAGGTGAGGTTTTCGGTTTCATTAGAATATGACGGACATTTACCTGGTCGTTTCTGCGATCAATAAGTTTAATAAGGTGATATCCAAATTCTGTTTCAACAATAGTTGACACAACCCCTTTTTTCAAACTAAATGCTGTATTAGCAAATTCGATAACTAAATCTGCTTTATTTGTATATCCTAATTCACCACCTTTAATTGCTGTGCCTTTATCCTCTGAGTATAGCACAGCCAGTGTTGAAAAACTTTCCCCGTTAATAATTCGTTTACGCAAATTGAGGAGTTTTTCTCTTACTTCAAGTTTTGCCTCCTCAGAAAATGGAGGGATTTTTACTATCTGACGGATTTCAATTTGTGAGTTGATAAGTGGTAAGGAATCTTTAGGGGTACGTTTATAAAATTTCCTGACTTCTGACGGTGTTACTGTGATCTCACCTGCAATGGTACGTTGCATTTCTTCTGTAAGGAGCTGATCGCGTATTAAATCGCGAAAATCTTCCTTGATCTCCAGAATTGATTTTTTGTAATAATCTTCCAGCTGTTGCTCAGAGCCTATTTGGTTAATAAATGCCTGTAATCTTCTGTTTAGCTCCATTTCAACCTGACTTTCAGTGATTTCAACACTATCAACCTTTGCCTGGTTAAGTAATAATTTCTGAGCAAGCTGGTCTTCAAAAATACTGCATTTAATTTTTCCCTCATTCCCTCTGTACCCCTCTGCTTTGAATTGCAAATACTGATTCTCAATATCAGACTGTAAAATAATCTGATCTCCAACAACACCTATAATACGGTCAATTACTTCATCCTGCGCCGTTACTGCAAATGAAAAAACAGCACTGATAAATAATGCGATTATATTCTTATATAAAGTTTTTATCATGTTTTTATAAGTTATCAGGTTTTAATATATTTCAAACTTATTACGACTTAATCCATCATAATAAATATTGTTTTCTATTTCTTTCAGGAATTTTATTTTACGGTTGTTTAGAATAATACTTTTAATATTATCGTTGATATATTCTACAGGTGCGTTAGAACCTTTAATTCTGTAATCACGGATATTTGCAAAATACAGATATAGTGAATCGGAAGTTTCAATATGCTGATTGTATTTAAGATAGCTTTGATGATTGTTGACAGAAACAGGAATAAGGTTTAACAACACGCTAAAAGGAATCCAGTTCTCGTTGAAATAATCATACTTAGTTGCATACTGATAGCAATAACCTTCCAATTTGGTTAGATCTTCACTGTTATTTGAACGGTACCATTGTCGAACATTAGATATGTTTGGACTATTAATTGGAAGCTGGACAAAAAGAGTCTTTATAATATTTTTTTCAAGAATAAAGTTATTGAAATGTTGATTGTAGAATTCATTAATTTCTCTTTGTGAGATTACAGTATCCAGTTTTTGATTTATCATTTGCTGCTGATATTCATAGATCATTAATGAAGCCCGCGTGTCTGCCAGTCTTTTTAATACTTGCCGTTGTTTTTCATCAGATAGATTAAGTTCAGCTTTTTGCAGAAGTAATTTGTTTTTAATCCATTTTTGGATATAAGTTTTAGCAATTTTCACACTGTCTTCTGCAGAAATATCTCCGTAGAAAATATTTGGCAGATCAGAAGGATAGAAATACATATCTTCAACCCGGGCCAGTGGATCTCCCTGTTTGTTAGGTTCAATTCTTGGACAACTTGATAGAAAAATAACCAGGATAATAACGCAACTAAATCCAATCCAAACAATGTATCTATGCAACTTACTTTTTTTCTTCATATGAGTATTCTGATTTAGTCTATTTTAGATATTAGTTCCTTATTTATTGAAACGGGATATTTACGTTTCAAATCATTTAACCATTCCTTTTCAAGAAAATCCTGATAATCAGCTGTAACTAATCCTCTAATCTCAATGAGTGGTTTAGGCTCCGGTGTTATTATTTTATGTATAACTATCAAATGTGTTTTTCCATCACTGTCGATATATTCTTTCTTACCTGTATTCCACTTAACCTGGTCAATAATATAATTTTCTTCAGGTTTATACGTCCCATGAGTTATAGTGAGATTATTTGTGTCTGAAAAATGGTTGAATTTGACATAAAAATCCTTGTCGGTAAATTCTTTTTGTTTACGTTTTTTAATCATCCGGCTTAATTTTTTTAACCCGGAATTATCGCGTAGAGTATAGATAGTAGCATCTGCCTGCTCTGTTGTGAGATATTTATTCTTCTGAGTTTCATAGAATTTTTTCAATCCGGTAGTATCTTCTATTGCTTTTGTCCATACTTTTTTATCCATTATTTCAAACAATAAGATTCCATCATGGTATTCCTGCATAAGATATCTGAATTCAGGATAATTAATTTCCAGCCTTTGTTTTTCGTATTGGATTAATTCCTTGCTGATGTATTCAGAAAATAAATTATTAACAGAGATCTCAACAAAATCCTTATCAATTTTCGATTTACTATTTAAAATATACCTGTTAAAATCTGATTGATCATAATTTTTATCTGCAAATGAAAAAAGTACTGAGTTTAATTCGGAAAGCTTTTCCGGCAATTTTCCGGAATTAATAACCTCAGGAGTTATTAAGCTATAATAATCAGATAGTTTAGCTGAATCAGTATAGAAATGATACTCATCTTTTAGTTTATTAACAAAAGCTTCCCTGGCAATTATTGCCCTTCCGCTTTTATAGACTTTCTCTTTGAGCTGATGTTTTAGTTCATTATATGACTCCAGGTCCTGTTTGTCAATTCTTTTTATTATATGCCAGCCAAAATTAGTTTGGATGGGTTCACAAATATCTCCATCTTTGTTTATAGAAAAAGCTGCTTTCTCAAATTCCGGGACCATTCGTCCGGTACCAAACCATGGAAGTTCTCCTCCGTCCCGGGCCGAACCATGGTCATCAGAATATTTCTTTGCAAGTTCTGAGAATGATTCACCCTTATTAAGTAATTTATATATTCTGAAAATTTTCACTTTTGCAGAATCAATAACTTTTTTCCCTGATCCTCTTGGCACAGCAACCATAATATGAGCTACTTTTACTTTCCCCTGGGCTTCTCTTTTGTTATTTATTCGTAGGATATGATATCCGTATTTGGTTCTAACAGGCATAGTTACTATCCCTGTATCATTCTTATATGCGGCATTCTCGAAGGGATAAACCATTTGGAATGCATTGAAGTAGCCCAGATTCCCTCCATTGGTTTTTGCTGTTGGGTCATCAGAGGTGCCACGTGCTATAGATTCAAAAGACTCACCGAGTTGTATCCGGCTTCTGATAGCAATGGCTTTTTCGAAAGCTGTCAGCGTATCTTCGGGTGTCGGATTATTCTTGAGTTTTACAAGAATATGACTAATATTTACTTCAGTTTTTAATCTGTTGTATGCTTCCTGTGTAAGAATTTCAATAGTAGCAATATCTGTAAGGTAGGCTTTAGCAAGTTGTTCTCTGTATCCGGCAAGTTCCTTTTTAAAAGCACTAAGGGTATCCATTCCCAGGTTTTCTGCTTCAATAACCTTAAGTTTAAAGTTAATAAAAAGATCGAGATACTCCTCTATCGTAGTTGGTTGATTATTAATGTTTTGTGTGTTATTTTTTTGATGTATCCATTCAAACTCATTAAGGGTGACCTTATGGCTGCCAATTGTTAATAAAACCTTTTCTTCTTCAGGCTGTGAGAACGAAAGAACAGGTATTAATATGAGGCATAAACAAAGAAGTGAATTTTTCATATTCTGTGTTATTGATGGTTTATATCCGTTAATTATCTGCTATAATTGGGCGCTTCTCTTGTTATGGTTACATCGTGAGGATGACTTTCCAAAATACCTGCATTGGTAATTCTTACAAATTTTGCTTCAGCTAATTGTTCCAGATTTCTTGCTCCACAATAACCCATTCCGGCTTTCAGTCCGCCTAATAATTGATAAATTACTTCTGCAAATGTTCCTTTGTAGGGAACACGAGCAGAAATTCCTTCAGGCACAAGCTTTTTTATATCATCTTCCATATCCTGAAAATACCGGTCTTTTGATCCATGTTGCATTGCTTCAATTGATCCCATACCACGATAAGACTTAAATTTTCTCCCATTATAAATAATTGTCTCACCGGGTGATTCTTCAACTCCTGCAAATAAAGCTCCAATCATTACCGAGTTAGCTCCGGCAGCAAGTGCCTTAATAATGTCACCTGAATATTTTATTCCACCATCAGCTATTATCGGAATACCGGTATCTTTTAACGCATTAACAACATTAAAAATTGCACTAAGCTGAGGTACACCAACTCCGGCAATTATTCTGGTAGTGCATATTGATCCTGGCCCTATACCTACTTTAACACCATCTGCTCCGGCATCAGCCAGAGCTTTTGCACCTTCATCTGTACCAATATTTCCAGCTATTACATCCAGCTCCGGAAATTCCTTTTTCATCTGCTTTAATATTTGTATAACAGCTTTAGTATGTCCATGGGCAGTATCAATAACTATTGCATCAGTATTTGACTCTACTAATGCCCTGGCCCTTTCCATGGTATTGGAGGCGATCCCTACTGCTGCAGCAACCCTGAGTCTGCCTTTACTGTCTTTACATGAATTGGGATGGTCTTTTAATCTTGAGATATCCTTATAAGTGATTAATCCTATCAGCTTTTTATGTTCATCAATAATTGGAAGTTTTTCAATTTTATGCTGTTGTAAGATTTCAGCCGCCTGGCTCAGATCAGTTTCCTGGTTAGTTGTTATAAGGTTTTCCGTGGTCATTATATCCTTAATGGAAAGATTGCTATCCAGTTCAAACCTGAGATCACGGTTGGTTACAATACCAATCAGTGTATTGTCTTTATCAATAACAGGAATTCCACCGATTTTATACTCTTGTATTATAAGATTCGCATCGTTTACAGTGGCATCAGGCTTTATCGTAATGGGTTCAGTGATCATTACATTTTCTGCTCTTTTGACTTTTTTAACCTGTTTCGCCTGCTCTTTGATACTCATATTCTTATGAATGACACCTATACCTCCATCGTGTGCAATTGCAATTGCGAGATTTGCGTCAGTAACAGTGTCCATTGCAGCAGAAACTAATGGAGTGTTAAGACTAATATTTCGTGAGAATTTTGTCTTAAGAATTGTTTCATGCGGCATAACATCAGAATAGGCAGGCAAAAGGAGTACATCATCGAAAGTTAACCCCTCATATAGTATTTTATCCGGATATGGTGCCATTTTTTATTATATTTAATTAAATTTAAGTGGCGCAAAAATACAAAAAATATAGCGTATGAGGAAAAGTTAAAGAATGAATATTTACCAGCAAATATTATCACGATACTGGGGCTATTCTAAATTCTGGCCTTTACAGGAAGACATTATCAAGTCGATTGCTAATGGTAATGATACTTTGGGATTGATGCCAACCGGTGGAGGTAAGTCTGTTACTTTTCAGGTTCCGGCAATAGCCAAAGATGGAATTTGCCTTGTAATTACACCCCTGATAGCCCTTATGAAGGACCAGGTTGACGGACTTAAAAGAAAAGGTGTTAAAGCAATGGCAGTGTACTCTGGTATGACAAGAAAAGAGATAGATATTGCGCTTGAGAATTGCATCTATGGTAATTATAAATTTCTCTATTTGTCACCGGAAAGATTGAAAACAGAAATATTCAGGACACGGGTGCAAAAAATGAATGTTTCTATTGTAGCTGTGGATGAATCTCATTGTATTTCTCAGTGGGGCTATGATTTCAGGCCATCCTATCTGAAAATTACTGATCTTAGAGAGCTTCTGCCAGGCGTACCTTTCCTGGCAATTACTGCCACTGCTACTCCGGATGTGATTGATGATATCCAGGAGAAACTTCGATTTAAAAAGAAAAATGTCCTTAAAACAAGCTTTGAAAGAAAAAATCTTGTTTATCTGGTCAGGATCACACCGGATAAGCAGAAATACTTACTAAATGTAATAAAGAAATCTTCCGGTAGCGGAATAGTGTATGTCAGAACCAGAAGACGGACAAAAGAAATTTCTGATTTTTTGAGAGCAAATGGGATATCAGTATCTTATTATCATGCCGGTCTTCGTCATCCGGTTCGCTCAGAAAGGCAAAAAGAATGGACTGATGGAAAGTTGAGGGTTATTGTTGCAACTAATGCATTTGGGATGGGAATAGATAAAGCTACTGTTCGATTTGTAATTCATGTTGATATTCCTAATTCACTTGAAGCATATTTTCAGGAAGCAGGCAGGGCAGGCAGGGATGGGAAAAAGGCATATGCAGTAATGCTGTATAATGAATCAGATAAGGCCAAACTGGATAGAAGGATCAGTACCGGTTTTCCGCCAATAAAAGTGATTAAAAGAGTTTATGAAGCACTTGGTAATTATTTTCAGATACCTGTTGGCGGAGGAAAAAATGGGGTTTTTGATTTCAATATGGCTGATTTTATTTCTAAATTCAAATTTAATGCGGTTATTGCATATAATAGTCTTAAATTCCTTGAAAGGGAAGGGTATATTGAATTGACCGATGAGTTGAATAATCCTTCCAGAGTGCTCTTTTTATATAAACGTGATGATCTTTATAAATTTCAGGTTGAAAATTCAACTTTTGATAGTTTTATCAAGCTTCTTTTAAGATCATATACCGGATTGTTTACAGAATTTATACCAATTGATGAACAAATTCTTGCCGGCAGAGCCAAAATATCCCGTGAATTAGTATATGAATTCCTTAAGAAACTCAGTAATTTTAAAGTTATTAGTTATATACCGGGAAAAAGGACATCTCTTATAATATATTCTGAAGAAAGACTTGACCAGAAGTCACTTATTATATCCACTGAGAACTATAAGATACGAAAAGAAAAATTTATTGAAAGACTGGATAAGGTAAATGAATATGCTTCCCGAAAAGATATTTGCCGTAGTCAGTTTTTGCTTGAGTATTTTGGAGAGAAAGGAAGTCCAAAGTGTGGAAATTGTGATTTCTGTAAGGGAGAAAACGAAATGAATATTAGTAAAATTGAATTTGAACAAATTGCTGAAATAATCAATAAATGTTTGAAGAAAGAGTCAATGCTGCTGGAAAAACTTGTGGATACGGTTAACCACAATAAAGATAAAACAGTAAGAGTTATCCAGTGGCTGCTGGATAATAAAAAAATATACTACCGGCAGGATAAGAAGATAGAATGGAGGAAGTGAATTATTTTTCATTACTTTTGCCGCCCGTACAAAGACTTAAAAAAATAAATTGAAGGAAAAATGGATGAGGGACTTAAACATCCGGTGTACTCAAGGCAGGTAATTGAATTTGTTACTGTTGCTAATGAGTTTTGTTCATTCATGGAAACTGCCGGACAATTTAAAAGGCTGGATTTTATCATTAAAATACAAAAACTATTACCTCTGTTGTACCTTAAAGGTTCACTGATCCCGGAAATGGAATCGGTGCTTAATGAGGGTAATGAGAAATTTGTTATGGAGCAGGAATATGATTTTGTTAAGGACCAGGTGCAAGCTCATATGGGGGAGTTGGATGACTATTCGGAACAATGGGATCCGAAAATAACCAGTAGTACTGAACCGGTAATTACAAGTATCTCTGAGAATATGGCTGATATATACCAGGATATGAAGGATTTTGTGTCTTTATATAGCATGGGGACAACGGAAATTATGAATGATGCAGTATGGGAATGTAAAATGAATTTTGAGAATTATTGGGGACAGATACTTGTGAATGCATTAAGGGTTATTCACAGGATTGTTACCGGTGATAAGGAATTAGAGATTTAATGAAAGATTAGCGTGACGAAAAAGAAAATGTATAGAAAAACTATCAGCCGTGATGAGCTCAATAGTTTACTACTTGGCTCTTTTAAAGGGAATATCCGGGTTATTGAGGATTTGGAGGGGATTAATGAAGTTCTTCCTCTTATTAAAAAGGCAAAGTGTTTGGGTTTTGATACCGAAACAAGACCTTCATTCAGTAAGGGTTCGAATAACCGGATAGCTCTGTTACAATTGGCAACCAATGATGATGCCTTTTTATTCAGGATAAACAAAACAAAACTTCCAGACACACTTGTCAGGATATTATCCGATAAGGATATTATAAAAGTTGGTGCTGCTATTCGTGATGATATTAAAGGGCTACGGAAATATACAAATTTCACACCTGCAGGTTTTGTTGAGTTACAGAACTATGTTTCAGATTTTGGGATTGAGAGTAACGGACTGAGAAAACTTGCAGGTATTGTTTTGGATTTCAGAATATCTAAAAGATATCAGGTTTCTAACTGGGAGAATAAAAAACTTAGCGAAGGACAATTAAAATATGCCGCAACAGACGCATGGGTAAGTTATAAAGTGTATTCAGTGCTGGAGAAACAGGTGAATAAGTTGAGTAGGTTAAGTAGGTGAGTTAGGAAAGCAGGAAGATAAAAAGAGGAAGTTTGTGCAGAAGGATGATATTGTGGTAATTAGATTGGATTAGCAAGTAGTTGGTTAAAAAATATGAGATATGAGAATATTGATCAGGAAATATCATAATTTTGAAAAAATTAATAGAATAGATATAAACAAGTTTAATTAAAATTATCATTATGGAAAACATTAAGATTCAGAGCATTAAAGCCATTGAGATATTGGATTCAAGAGGTAACCCAACAGTGGAAGTGTTACTAAAATTAGAAGACGGTGCATTTGGCCGGGCAATGGTCCCAAGCGGTGCATCTACGGGTGAACGTGAAGCTACAGAATTGCGGGACGGAGATAAAAACAGGTATGGTGGAAAAGGTGTACTTAAGGCTGTAAAAAACGTGAATGACATCATTGCTCATGAAATTGAAGGCAAAAGATTTGTAAATCAGCGCGAACTGGACTATTTCATGATCGGACTTGATGGTACAAATAACAAGTCAAAATTTGGAGCCAACGCTATTCTTGGTGTTTCAATGGCATATGCCCGTGCGGTATCGAAGAGCACAGGAACCCCTCTTTATAATTACCTGGGTGGAAGCAATGCACATGTACTGCCTGTTCCATGTATGAATGTAATTAACGGCGGTAGGCATGCGGATAATACGGTGGATTTTCAGGAATTCATGATTGCACCTCACAATGCCCCATCGTTTACTGAAGCAATACGTATGGGTGAAGAAGTATTTCACTCTTTAAAATCAGTATTAAAAACAAAAGGGTTAAGTACAGGTGTTGGTGATGAGGGTGGTTTTGCTCCTGATTTAAAATCGAATGACCAGGCTGTTGAGATGATTTTAGAAGGAATTAACAAGGCTGGTTATAAACCCGGAGAAGATGTAAGTATTTGTCTTGATCCTGCGGCCAGTGAAATGTGGGAGGATGGGAAATATAAATTTTTCAAAAGTTCTCAAAAATTAATTTCAAGCGATGAAATGGTTAAACTTTGGGAAAGCTGGGTGAACCAATATCCCATCGTTTTACTTGAGGACGGTTTAGCTGAAAATGATTGGGAAGGTTGGAAAAACTTAACAGATATCATCGGAAATAAAATTGAAATTGTTGGTGACGATTTGTTCTGTACCAATAAAGCTATTTTGGCTGAAGGTATAGCAAAAGGTGTGGCTAATTCAATTCTTATTAAATTGAACCAGATAGGAACTGTGACTGAAACATTGGAAACCATTGAATTAGCTTATAAAAATTCATACAATTGTTTTGTTTCGCATAGGAGTGGTGAAACGGTAGATAGTTTTATTTCAGATTTGACCGTAGGTGTTAATGCAGGTCATTTAAAAACCGGAAGTGGTTGTCGTGGAGAACGTATTGAGAAATTTAACCAGCTCATGCGAATTGAAAATGAATTAGGAAAAGCATCACGTTTTGCAGGTGTGAAAGCATTTAAAAATGCTAAGTAAAAACAGAAAAATAATAACACCAGGCACACATCGTAAGTAAATAATAGACGGGATTGTAGGTTATTCAGGGATTGTAGTACCTGCTTGTGCCGGAACTTCGGCTAAAAATAAAAAGCATGAAAAGTCACCGGAAAATAAAAACGATACTACTATTGATCGGATTATCCTTTGGAATAACAAGTTACTCACAAACTAAAAACGTGATTAAACCATATATAAAAAATCCCGGATACTGGCAATTTAAGGGAAAGCCAACATTACTGATTGGAGGTACTGACAATGATAATCTTTTTCAAAATATAAATCTGAAAACCCAGCTTGATAGTTTAAAAGATGCCGGTGGAAACTATGTGCGCAATACAATGAGCGATAGGGATCCTGGCGATAAGAGAGCTTTTTTCAGAAATATTGACGGCAAATATGATTTAAGTAAATGGAATGATGTTTATTGGGAGAAATTTGAAAATTTACTAAAACTGGCAAGTGAACGGGAAATTATAGTTCAAATTGAAATTTGGGACAGATTTGACCACTCAAGAGATAATTGGCTTACCGATCCTTATAACCCCGGAAACAACATTAACTATACTTTTGATTAGGTAAAATTGGATAGTTTATACCCGAAGCATCCGGGCAGTAATACCCATCCCTTCTTTTTTACTGTGCCGACCTTAAATAATAATAAATTGTTGTTACAATATCAAAAGGCATTTGTGGATAAGATATTATTCATTTCACTGCAATATGGAAATGTATTATATTGTATTGATAATGAAACAAAAGGCGCTGAAGAATGGGCAATATTTTGGACCGATTATGTAAAATCCAGAGCATCTGAAAAAGAGATATACATTACTCAAATGTGGGATGATTGGGATGTGAAGTCTGAGATGCATAAGCGTACGATAAATAATCCCGGCAGGTATAGTTATATTGACATATCTCAAAACAGTCAGATTCCGGGATATAATAATTGGGTGAATGCTCAATACGTTTTCAATTATATAAGCAAAACCCCCCGTCCGGTAAACAGTACTAAAATATATGGAAGCGATGAAGAAGGGTCATGGAAGTTACGAGGGATAAGTGAAGAACATGCAGTTCAATCCGATTCCGGAGTTATTTCTTAAGTCTTTTTATACTTAGTTTATAACCAATATTTTATTCGTTTACAAACGACTATAAATGTTTAATTACCGACTATTTTATAATTGAAGCTTAATTTTACCTGAAAAGAAAAAGCCATGACTATAATTTATGTAAAAACAGTTATCCACAAGAACGAAAAAAGGATAAAGTTAATGTTTGATTATGATGCAGAACTTATCCATGAAGTCAGAAAAATACCTGGTTGCAGGTGGAGCCAAACAATGCGTTGCTGGCACATTTCTTTCAGGGAGGATTATCTAACTTATCTGGCTGAACAGTTAAGAGATTTTGAGATAGTATATAAAGAACCTCCTGTAAAATTGAGAGATGGAATAAAAGCATCAACTGTTGAACGAAAAATGGTCAATGTTATCTACAATCCCCCTACCAAGAAACTCATTTGAGTTTTTAAGCTAACGTAGAGGGAAATGAAAGTTTTAAATGAGTAAAAATTGAAAAATGATAATTAATTAAATATAAGGCAATTAGCTTTGACGTTAGT
>JAGGXD010000183.1 GCA_021163295.1 Bacteroidales bacterium | reverse complement strand
TTCCACAGAAAGCATCATCGTCACTTATAAATAATATATACTCACCCCTAGCAAGTTCAATAAGTTTTCCGAGATTACGATCGTAGCCCAAGTTATAGACGTTTGTATTGTATAATACATGATAATCCGTCTCTGAGACAAACCGGTTAACAATTTGCGCTATTTCATCTTTTTTCGGCGAGCAATCCTCGCTCACGATAATTTCAATCAAATCCTTATTTACGGTATCAACACTTTTAAGGCATCTATACAATTCATTAACTCTATTATAAGATGTTATACAGATTGACAAAAAAGGTTTGCGGGATAGTTGCCTATCATTCATAAATATTTATACCTCACGAACATTTTCATACTTCGCCGGAATACGCTCTAACAAGTAATTGAGTCGCAATATAAATTAATAACAATCTGGTAATTCTTACTGCAAATTGGATTTTCCCATGAAAAACAGACCTGAATATCAACTTTACACTAGAATTCACTGTATCTACAATTCTATCCCAAGAATACATCCGCATCGAATACGTCTTTCCAAAAATTTTATATTTTTTATCTCCTTGCTCAACTGTGTGATCAAACCCCGGCGTACAAGAATACTCACCAATTCTGAAATTATTGAGTAGAGAATTAAGACAAAATTCATAATCAACACCATCAACAAAGTATTTTTCGTTATGCCAATTTATTTTCTTTAAATTACCCAAGAAAAACAGGCTTCCACTGTTTCTGGCCAACGGAACGTCTAAGAAACACTTGGTAAATTTGTTTTCCCCTCCATTTAAATTAGAAGAATTAAATACAACTGCACTATAATCTGTAAGGAGCTGCTCATTATTTATGTAGAATTCCTCTATAAAATTTAATGTCGCCGTGCTAAAAATTGTGTCTTGATCAAAAAACACCAATGCAGAATAAGCAGCATAATAAGCCTGCGCGCAAATGGCAGATAGCCCCACACCAAGGCCGAGATTTTTTCCGCATGTTGTATAGTTTATATTTTTTCTGTATTTAATAAAATCTCTTACAATAGGCTTTTCTGGTGAATTATCGAATACGTAAACGACAAAACCCAATGATAGAGCTTTGGTTATTCTATCTATAGTGTTATTGTTTGGATTGAATACAACAAATCCGACGGCAATTTTTCTTCGAGACGTTTGCATAATTTTGATCTTCTATGATACAATCCAGAATTGGTAGTTTTTTAAAAAATGCCAATCAATTTCTACATCTGATTTGTTAAAAAGCTTTTTTACATGAGTTCGGTTAATTTGAGATTTTGTAAAGGGGCAACATGAGCACATATTGTCATAGGATTAAGCAGAATTGGATAGTGAAACATCACTCTCATGCATATTTTTTTTAAAGCCTTTGAAAAATAAAGCGACAACGTATACTGATACAAAAATAAAAACAAGAAACACAAAATAACGATTAAACAAAAAGTTCATGAAATTGCTCGAAATCGGCATTTTTAAAGAAAAATAGGTTAATAAGCCAAGCATAATGGGGGTCTTCTTAGATTTCAGAAAAAACATGTAAATAATTTGAACATACATACCTACATAAATAGGAGCAATAATAACACCCCAAAATCCAAAACAACCCCAAGCGTCTTGTATAAATAAACTATTCATAATACCGGCCACGCCGGCTCTAACAGCTACTGGATGTCGAATAATCATTATAATTCTAGCAACGCCATCACTTACATCCATGCCCAAAGCTGATGAAAATGGCAAGGGAAAGGAAGATAAACCAAGAAAATCATGTTGGTTTGGAAAATACTCAAAAGAATAATACGTCCCTATCGCTTGTCCCAATAGTATCCTGATTCCCATAGCACTAAAAATATCTTCAAAATTAGTCATACGCCTAACAAAAATATATGCGACCACAATTAAAATCAGTGTTCCCCCAATATAAAGGAAAAGTGTCTTTTTTTTTATACCACCACTAATGAGCACATTCAGAAACAAAAAACTTAAGACAAACATTGCAACTGGAGACTTGGCTAAATTGAAGATCAATATAAAAATAGAAAACACAAACATGATTAGAAACCATATGAAATGTTCTCTCAATTTAGTCAAACGCCAGTATGCAAACGCAACATAAGATAGAGTTGGTGTAAGGGCTACTCCAAAACAGTTTTTTATTATGTTAATGCCTGCAAATTCCACGGTCAATTCTTGCCTAAGAACACGTATTGAAGTCGCATCCAATCCTTGAAAAATCTCAACAATTGGATTTCTATGGGATGACATAAAAGTATAAACAACCGATAATAAAGAAATTAAACTTAATATATACAAAGGATATTGGACAAAAGAATCTTTCTTAGAGGCCAAAGTAGTTACTGGTGAATTGATATACGACAAAAACAATTTACTATTCGACTTATATCCATACAAATAATTTATGAACAGCATACCAAGAGGCATAGCAAGCATAGTGTACTGGACCGATAACCAACCATGAAGCCTAGCTTCCTCACCTATATCTAATAATGCGGTCTGTTTATCTGCCCAACCATTTATTATCAAAACAGATGCTATAAAACTGAAAAGGACCAAATGGAAATAAAATATCCAACTAACCATATTTATCTGAGTTATTTTCATAGAGCCAGCGACTTTTCTAAATAAGCTCCACGAAAGGATCAATATGATTATTGAGATAATTGTGAACATATTATTTCTTTATCGGGGGCAAAATTGCTCGCATCTTGGTTTTAAAATCTAATTTATTTTCAGCATACAACCGACACTTCTGAGGTGATGGAATTTTCATTGAGGAAACATTTTTTATGAAATTCACAATATTATCGAAATTTTCGTCATCTGCTAGATTGATAACCATAGAATCATCATCGCTAAAGTCTGGATCCTTTGTGGCAGCTATAACGGGTAAGCCTGCGGCAAGATATTCTCTGACCTTGAGCGGCGAAGCCTCATATATTCCAACTCTGGACCATCCTAAACTGCTAATACCGAAGTGTGCCTGATCATACTCGTTGTAGAGCTCTTCACCATAACGCAATCCTGGAAATTTAATATTACTTGAAAGGTTGTATGAAGAGACAAGGTGCTCTAACTTACTACGTTCAGGACCATCGCCAATAATTGTTAAATTAATATTTAAATTTACTTCCGGATCATCCCGAACAATTCGGATAGCTTCAATCAATTTATCCCATCCGTGCCAAAAAGCAATCGTACCTACCGCAACAAGATTTAAATTTGATGAAGGCCATGTCGGGGCCGAGCAACGACATGGTATAGATTCAACGTCTACACCATTCCCTATTTTAATAGTTTTTTTTCTAACACCCAAACTAAACCATTTACCCTCTTCAGCATATTGGATTAATTTTGTTGCTGATAGGAAAGGCACACAACCCTGAATAACTATTAATGCTATATCTATTAAATCTATCCACCTTTTTTCTTTATTCCCTAAAGCTTCACGCAAATGATTCCGCATGGGCGTCGGAACATCAACAAACAACTTCCTTCTTCTAATTTTAAGAATAACTCCTGCCAAAAAAATCCATAATCCCATTCTATTTACATACCGAATAAAAACATATTTTTCTTCCGCGAATGCCATTTTATAAATAAAGACAAAATATTTAGCCACATGACCCGGCTCAATAATTATTAAATTACTATTATAACCGCAAGATTTCGCTCCATGTACAATACCCTCAATTTTTTTTATTACTCCAGGGGCTCGTAATTTAGAACACATCGCTAAATATAACAAGCTTGACTGATCTTCACGCACTTTATTCTTAAACATCAATCACCGACCGTATACATTTATTCCTAATATCATTCATATTTGTTTATGCCCTTAAGAACTTTCGGGGAAGTCCCATACACAACTGCTTCATCAGAAACATCTTTTGTAATTACCGTTCCTGCTCCAATCAAAGCCCCTTCACCAACATATATACCAGGCAGAATAGTAACATTCGCCCCGACAACAGCCTTTCTTTTAATTGTTACCCCCTGCAGATTATGCTTGGTATCAGACCTGTTCGGATATTTTGCATTAGTCAGCACCACATTCGGACCTATCCAGCATCCATCTTCGAGAATGCAGTATTCTGGAATAAAGGCCTGTGAATGAATCCTTACACCATGCCCAATCATTACATGATGTTCAATAACCGACAATGTTCCAATACTGACATCATCACCTATTTCATTCAGCTCCCGGATATTAGCCTTATTACCGGTCTGAAAATTATTTCCGATTTTGTTGCCTGCATATATAACTGTATGCGATCTGATTACGGCATTATCGCCAATTACAGTTTCAAGCTCGCCAAGAGCAGAGCCCTTTGGAGGAGCACCGATAATCACAAAATCCTCTATTACACATCCCTTGCCCAGTTTCACGCCGGGATGAATAATTGCTGTTTTACTTATCACCTGAATCCGTGGCATTAAAGTTGCTTATCATGAAAGAAGAGTATAAAACTCCCTTTCCCCCTCGAATACCCGTAAAAATTACATCAAGCGGAAAGTGATTTCAGAAACGTTATGACAGAGGGCTG
>JAGGXD010000105.1 GCA_021163295.1 Bacteroidales bacterium | reverse complement strand
TGGAGAAGACAGGTGGTATTATACATATTAATAAACTTCCTGTGGGTGATCCGACTTTATCGGCAAAGGAAATCGTTGGGAATGAATCGCAGGAAAGAATGGGGCTGATTGTGAAGAAAAAAGATATTAATCAGCTAAAAAAAATTGCCGGACGCGAAAGGACTCCTTTTTATATTATTGGTGAGGTTACGGGTGATCATCGATTTACCTTTGAAGATCCGGTACTGAATAAAAAACCTATTGATCTTGAGCTGTCAGATATGTTCGGAAAACCTCCGAAAACAATTTTAGATGATAAAACAGTATCAATTGATTTTGATAAACTTTTATATAACCCGGATATGCTTGAGGAGTATCTCAAAAAGGTATTGCAAATTGAGGCTGTTGCATGTAAAGACTGGCTTACAAATAAAGTTGACAGGTCGGTTACCGGTAAAGTCGCAAAACAGCAATGTGCAGGACTGTTACAATTGCCTTTGAACAATTTGGGAGTGGCAGCAATTGACTACAGGGGGAAAAAGGGGGTTGCTGCTTCAATCGGACATGCCCCGGTGGCAGGTTTGATCGATTCTGCTGCCGGGTCGGTACTCTCTATTGCCGAATCATTAACCAATTTGGTATGGGCACCTCTTGAGGACAAAATAAAAAGTGTTTCATTATCGGCAAACTGGATGTGGCCAAGTAAAAACCCCGGCGAGGATGCAAGACTGTACAGAGCTGTTGAGGCAGTCAGTGATTTTGCCGTTTTACTGGGTATTAACATTCCTACGGGTAAAGACTCTCTGTCAATGACACAGAAGTATAAAGATGATGTTGTCTATGCACCGGGTACCGTGATTATATCAGCTTCAGGTGATGTGAAAGATATTCGCAAAGTTGTAGAACCTGTTATTGTAAATGACACTAAAACATCTCTTTTTTATATCGATTTTTCGAAAGACAGAAAAAAAATTGGTGGCAGCAGCTTTGCCCAGGTGATCAATAAAATTGGTGATGAGGTTCCTGTTGTTAAGGATCCCGGTTATTTCAAAAATGCTTTTAATACCATCCAGGACTTGATTATGGATGATCTGATCCTTGCAGGTCATGATATTTCATCAGGCGGATTGATCACAACCCTACTTGAAATGACCTTTTCAAATACGCAGGGTGGAATACAGGCTGATCTGTCAGGAATTGGTGAAAATGATCCTGTAAAGTTGCTTTTTAGTGAAAATCCCGGAATTGTTATACAGGTGAAAGATGTGGAGAGAGTAAAAGTGATACTGGGTAATATGGATATTACTTATCATGTAATAGGGTTTCCTGTTTCAGAAAGGAAATTAACCATATTGCATGAAACAAATACATATAATTTTGATATTGATAAACTAAGGGATACCTGGTTCACTACTTCATATTTGCTGGATAAAAAACAAACCGGAGGTGATGCGGCTCTGAAAAGGTTTAATAATTATAAGAAAAATGAGCTTTCATATAATTTTAAAGAGTTTACCGGGAGGTTTGAAACTTATGATATCAGTCCTGACCGCAGAAAAGAGACAGGTGTAAAAACTGCAATAATAAGGGAAAAGGGAGTTAATGGTGACAGGGAAATGGCATATGCAATGTATCTGGCAGGTATGGATGTTAAAGATATCCACATGACAGACCTGGTGTCAGGCAGAGAAAATCTTGAAGATGTAAATATGATAGTTTTTGTCGGCGGTTTCTCAAATTCCGATGTACTCGGATCTGCCAAAGGATGGGCAGGGGCATTCAGGTATAATGAAAAAGCGAAAACTGCACTTGAAAACTTTTATAAGAGAGATGATACACTTAGCCTGGGTATCTGTAACGGTTGTCAGCTAATGGTTGAACTTAATCTTGTCTATCCAAACTCTGAAAAATCTAATAAGATGTTAATTAACGAGTCAGGAAAATTTGAGTCTGCATTTCTGAACGTTGATATCCTGAAGAATAATTCAGTTATGCTTGGGTCACTTGAAGGATACCGGCTTGGTATATGGGTGGCTCACGGAGAGGGAAAATTTTCCCTGCCTGAAGATGAGAAGAGTTATAATATCCCGGTAAAATTCACTAAGCAGGAATATCCTGGTAATCCTAACGGTTCGGATTATGCAGCAGCAGCTATTTGCTCTGACGATGGCAGGCACCTGGCTATGATGCCGCATCTCGAAAGGGCTTTCCTGCCATGGCAATGTGCAAATTATCCTTCTGAACGTAAAGATGACCAGGTTACGCCATGGATTGAAGCTTTTGTTAATGCAAGAAGATGGATGGAAGGAATGAAATAATGTCATTAAAAGCAAAATCGGGCTTTTTAGCTGTTGCCATCGGATTAACGAGTATTCTTTTATTAACTGGTTGCCAGGACAAGAAACAACGGAAAGAGAAACCTAACATCATACTAATACTTTCCGATGTGACTACTTACGCTTATAAAATTTAAAAAAATGATGAACCAAAAAAAAGTATTGTCATTAATAGTAATAGTATTAATGGCATTATCATGTAATCAGCAAAGCAGAAATGTTGAAAATGATTTAGATAAAACCAATATTCTATGGATTGTGGCTGATGATCTTGGAGCAGACCTGGGGTGCTATGGAGATTCTCTGATCTACACCCCCAATCTGGACCGGTTTGCTAGTGAGGGAGTTAAATATAATAACTTTTATACGGTTACGGCGGTTTGTTCTCCCAGCAGGTCAACTATGATCACCGGTATGTATCCGGTAAGTATAAATTGCCATCAGCATCGTACCCAATATAAAGACTCTTTACCAGAAGGTATATATCCTGTTACAAAATATTTCAAAGATACCGGGTATTTTACCTCTAACGGAGATTTCAGGGATAAGAACAGGGCAGGTAAGCAGGATTATAATTTCAAAGCCGACAGTATATTCGATGGAACCGACTGGAGCCAGAGAAAACCCGGACAACCTTTCTTTTCCCAGATACAGGTGCACTATCCGCACAGGGCTTTTACCAGAGATTCTTTGTTTCCTGTTGATCAGAATTCAGTACATCTGCCACCTTATTATCCCGATCACAAAATTGCCAGGCAGGACTGGGCACTCTATCTTGAGACAATACAAATACTCGACCGGGAGGTGGGAGAGATCCTGAAAAGACTTGATGAGGAAGGTCTGGCAGACAGTACGGTAGTATTCTTTTTCGGTGACCAGGGCAGGTGCATGGTACGTGCTAAACAATTTATGTATGACGGAGGAATTCATACTCCTTTGATAATAAGATATCCGGGAAAAATGCATAAGGGAGATGTTAAAAATATTCTGGTTAGTAACGTGGATCTTGCTCCTGCTACTCTGGCTTTGGCAGGAATTAAAATCCCGGATTATATGCAGGGAACAGATTTTCTGGATCCTGACATTCCCGAGCGTGAATATGTTTTTACAATGCGTGACAGGAGAGATGAAACAGTTGACAGGATAAGGGCAATACGTACAAAAAATTTCAAATACATTCGTAACTTTTATCCTGAAAGACCCTACACCCAGTTTAATGCATACAAAAAAAGACAATATCCTGTCCTTACACTTATGCAAATAATGCATCGTGAAGGGAAGCTTACCCCGGTACAGGACCGGTTTATGAAAGATACAAAACCCTCGGAAGAACTATATGATCTTACAAGTGATCCCTGGGAAATTCATTCACTTGCCGGAGATAAAAAATATTCGGATACTCTGAGATATTTCCGCAAACTTATGGACAGTCTGTTATTGAAATATGATAAAGGAATTTATCCTGAAGATGAAGAGGAAATACTTTATGCTAAGGAACTTATGGAACAAAGATATAAAAAAGGAATGAAGAGAATGGGACTCAATTTGCAACCTATGGATGAGGAGATACTTGAATATTGGAAAAAACAGTTAACACCAACTGGGAAAAAGGAAAATATTCGATAGTTTTATTCAATTAAAAAAAACAGAATCCGGAGTATTATATAGAAGGTGATAACTAATATCATATAATAAAATGAAGAAATACAAACTTTTTCTAATTTTCATTCTTTTCAATATGAACATTGTAATTGCACAAAATGTGGAAATAATTGGTCACAGGGGAGCTTCATTTGATGCTCCGGAAAACACTCTTGCCTCTGTTAATCTTGCATGGAAACTTGATGCGGATGCTGCGGAGATTGATGTATATCTTTCAAAGGATAACAAAATAATGGTTATTCATGATAAAGATACCAAACGGACAGCCGGAGAAAAGCTTATTGTAAAGGAATCTATAGCTTCAGATTTGAGAAAGCTGGATGTTGGTTCGTTTAAAAGTCCTGATTATAAGGGTGAGAAGATGCCGTTTTTACACGAAGTTATCGAAACCATACCGGAAGGAAAAAAATTATTTGTTGAGGTGAAGTGTGGAACTGAAATTCTGCCATTTCTGAAAGAGAGCTTCAAAGAATCCGGGAAAATTGACCGGCTTGTAATTATCAGTTTCGATTTTAATGTTGTTGCGGGTGCAAAAAAGATTATGCCAGAAGTTCCTGCTTACTGGCTCCATTTCAATTTGTCTGGCGAATACAGTACAAAATGGATAGAAAAGGCGAAGGAAGCTAATCTGGATGGATTGAATTTCCGGTATAAAGGAATTTCGGAAGAGTTTATTAAAAGTGTTCATGATGCCAACATGAAAATCTATACATGGACAGTTGATGATCCTGAGGAAGCTGCGAAACTCTCCGGGTTTGGCATTGATGGGATAACTACAAACCGTCCTTGTTGGATGAAAAAGGAACTTAATAAAATATCTAACAGGTAGATCAGAAATCCAGTGTGAGTTGCAAAGCAGGTTCCTGATCTTCATTCTCCAGGTTTGAGACGGTTAATCCCAGGAGTCTTACTTTTTTCTTAGAAATATCTATTTGCTGAAGTAGTTCCTTTGAGTAATTATGGAGCATACTGAATTCAGTGATCTTTTCCTGAACAGTTTTGCTTCGTGTAATCTGCTCAAAATCGGCATATTTCACTTTCAGGGTTAATGTCCTGCCCGTTTTCCCGGCTTTATCTATCCTCTCCATCAGAATTTTCTCGATCTTGTATAGCTCAGCGATAAGTGCAAACCTGGTTGACAGATCTTTTTCAAAAGTCAGTTCAGCCCCGATTGATTTTCTCACCCTGTCCGGGTTCACTTCCCTGTCATCATTTCCTCTGACGATGTTATAATAAAATATTCCCGGTTTACCGAACAGTCTGATAAGCTCAGGTTGATCACGGGACTTCAGATCCTTTCCTTTATGAATTCCAAGCTTATGCATTTTATGTGCTGTTACTTTACCCACGCCGAAAAACTTATCAATACCAAGTTCTTCAATAAACTTTATTACATTCTCAGGAGGAATAAGGAATAAACCATCCGGTTTATTATAATCTGAAGCAATCTTTGCAAGGAATTTATTTATGGATATCCCTGCTGAGGCAGTAAGCCCTGTTTCGTTCTTAATTCGTGATTTTATCTCTTTTGCGATTAAAGTGGCGGAAGCAGCGCCTTTCTTGTTTTTTGTTACATCAAGAAAAGCTTCATCAAGAGACAAAGGTTCAACCAGGTCGGTATATTCCAGGAAAATTTGCTGTATCTGCTTTGATACTTTCTTATAAATATCAAACCTGGGTTTAATAATTTGCAGATTCGGGCATTTACGAATTGCTATTTTAGTTGCCATCGCTGAGTACACTCCGAATTGCCGTGCTTCATAGCTTGCAGCAGCCACCACACCACGATTTGTTGTTCCACCAACAGCAACAGGTTTCCCTCTCAGTTCAGGATTATCCCTCTGCTCAATTGATGCAAAAAAGGCATCCATATCAATATGAATTATCTTACGGTGCATAAAACAACCTGACTAAGCAGCTCAAATCTAATAAATTCTGTTGAAGGGATACGATTATTCGATGGGCAATCGACCGATCGCCCCGACTGCGTTTAAAAACGCATTATCATCTATTTTCCGTTAACCTGTCTGCTTTAGCCATTAAAAAAGCAACATAAAGCGGGATATTGATAAAATCGTTGTCCTGAATAAAATTTCGCGATGAAATTCGAAAAATATACTTAGGCTTATACTTTTGGGCATAACTTCTTATACTTTTTAGGTTTCTGCTTAAGCCGCTTTTTACTTCTATAGGATATATTTGATTGCCTGATTGTAATACAAAATCTACCTCTGCATCGCTTTTTGATGTCCAATAAAACAAATCGCGTATTTCTGAAGCGACAAGTTCCGTAGCAACAAAATTTTCGATAAAAGCGCCCTTGTATTCCGAAAAAAGTTCGGTGGGTTTACGAATAATATCCGATGAAAGATTTAACATAGCTCCCAATAATCCTGTGTCGAGCAAATAAACCTTAAATTTAGAATAATCAGCATAACCGGAAAGCGGAAGTTTGGGTGCATTAATTTGATAAACCATATGGATCAATCCTGCTTTTTTAAGCCATTCAATAGTCTGTTCAAATGTTGTTGCCCTCGCTTTTTTACGCACATCACTATACTTAAACTTCTTGTTTTCTTTAGCTAACTGATAGGGGATAGATTGCCAAAGTTCGGAAGTTTTTATCGCTTGCGATTTTTCCGTATATTTTGAAAAATCTCTTTTAAATGCCTCCAGTATTTCGATTTGTATTTCTCTTGCTGAAGCAATATCTTCATTATCCAGATAATCTTGCAATACCTCTGGCATGCCCCCCAGATAAAGATACATTTTGAGTCGGTTCAGTAATTTTTCGTGAAGTATTTCGGGCAATGCTTCAATCGTTTTAGTATTCATCAGTTTTTCAGCCAAAAGCTCTTCACCAAATGCTGTCAAATATTCAGTAAAGTTCATGGGGTACATGGTCATAAAATTAACCTTGCCCACTGGAAAACTGCTTTGTTTGCCCACACTTACACCGAGTAATGATCCGGCTGAAATGATATGATAATCCGGGGCTTGCTCGTAAAAATATTTTAAGGAAGTAAGCACATCCTGTACAACTTGTATTTCATCGAAAAAAATTAGTGTATCGTCTGAAGTTATTTTTTGTCCGATGTATAAACTAATGTTTTTGATTATATTTTGAGGGTTCAGACTGCTTGTGAATAAAGTTTTTAAATCAGGGTCTTGTTCAAAATTCAAATAAATAAAATTGGAATATTCGTTGTGTCCGAATTCGTCAACCAGGTATGTTTTCCCAACCTGACGGGCTCCCTGCAACAATAATGGTTTACGATTACGGCTGTTTTTCCATAATAGTAATTTTTTATACAGAATTCGTTTCATGATTTATCTCCAAAAATGTGTTACAAATATACAAATTTATCTCCAAAAATGTGTAATTATTTGATATATATCTCCAAAAAAGTGTTATAAACATATAAATTTATCTCCAAAAAAGTGTCATAAATATTCGTAATCATTAGTTATTCAATAAGACTTTTCGGAGTAGACTCTAAGTTAGAAGTTAAAAATTTCGTAACCCGAAACTCGAAACTCGTAACCCGAAACTCTTTAACACTGCAAGAAATAATTCTGATATCTTCATTTATCCACATTATACTTGACATTGTTTAGAAATATTCATAAATTTATTAACTAATTTCCTAATTTTTTCCAATATTAAAACCATTACTATGAAAAAGCTAAACCCTCTTTTCTTAACTTCTTACTTTTTACTTTTTACTTTTTACTTTTCTTACTCCCAGTCCCCTCAGGGTTTCAACTACCAGGCAGTAGCCCGTGATGGTGATAATGTTATTCTTGCTAATGCTACTCTTGATGTTAAAATCGGTCTTCTCCAGGGTAGCGCAACCGGAACCCTTGTTTGGGAGGAGATTCATTCGGTAACAACTAGCGACCTGGGTCTGTTTGCTCTTAAGATCGGGGATACAGATGCCACGAATAATGGCGGCACTGCTACAACCTTTTCTGATATAAACTGGACAACCGGTTCATATTATATGAAAGTTCAGGTTAATGACGGAGGTGGATATATTGATATGGGATCAACGGAACTACTATCAGTGCCGTATGCTTTGTTTGCTGAAGAAGGAAACGAAGGACCTGAAGGTCCCCAGGGAATACAGGGTATTCAGGGCGAGCAGGGATTGCCTGGCGATCCGGCAACAGATGATCAGACATTGAGTATTGATGGTCACCAATTGAGTATATCCAATGGTAATACTATCCCTCTACCTGATACTGTGAATGATGCTGACCACAATCCGACCAATGAAATTCAGGATTTACAATTAATAAATAACGACCTTACGATTACAAATAATCCTTCACCAACAGTTATTGACATGAGTACATACCTTGGTAATAGTGATTACTGGATAAAAAGTGGTGATACAGTTTCTCTTACCGGAAATAATGTGGGAATTGGCACAACAAGCCCCGCAGGGAGGTTACAGGTTATGGGAGAGACAGAAGGCGATGAAGAGCCGGTGTTTGAGGTAAAGAACAAAGACGGGCAGACTGTTTTTGCAGTGTATAATAATGGTGTACGTGTATATGTTGAAGATTCAGGTACAAAGGGGCTAAAAGGCGGTTTTGCTGTTGGAGGTTTTAACTCCAGTAAGGGAACAGGCAATGAATATTTAAGGGTTTCAAATGATAGCGTTAGGATATATATTAATGAAGATGTAACAAAAGGGCTTAAGGGTGGTTTTGCTGTAGGTGGATTTAATAGTTCAAAGGGAATTACAGAAGAATATATGAACATTTCAGCAAAAACTTCAGCAGAAGTTATTGATCCCAGTGAATCCCGGGTATTATGGTATCCAAAAAAAGAAGCTTTTTTGACCGGTAGAGTACTTATTGAAAGTCCTGACAGTGTTGGGACAAATTCCATGGCCACAGGTTTTCAGTCCAGGGCAATTGGGGATTTTTCCCAGGCTATGGGTTATCTGAGTATTGCAAGAGGACCCTATGCTACTGCAATTGGTAGAGAAGCTGTGGCAGATACCAATGCCTTTGCATTTGGATACAAGGCAAAAGCTCTTGCTAACGATGCTTTTGCTATGGGCTCCGGTGCATATGCCACAGGTGAGAAAAGTTTTGCATTAGGCTCAACGGGGATTGATGAAAACGGGAATCCAACTACAAATACTATCGCTTCCGGAGCTCATGCTTTTGCTATTGGGCTCGGTAATCAAGCGCAGGGAAAAGGTTCAACTGCCCTGGGTGCTAATACTTATGCCACGGGAGATTTTTCATCTACATTAGGGTATAAAACATCGGCAAATGGAAAGTGTTCTATGGCAATTGGTTACCAAACTTACGCTGATGGTAATTACTCACAAGCATTGGGATATCAAACAAATGCATCTAACGATTATTCCTTTGTATGTGAAAAATATAATAATACAAATTATATGCCTGGTGGGGGGACTGGGGGTTATTTATTTGTAATTGGAAACGGAGAATGGGTTTTTCCTAATCCCCAACCAACACGTAGAAATGCATTTGCTCTTTATAGTGGAGGAGAGTTACTTGTACCGGGAATTTACAATACTACTGTATCAAGTGCCAGGGATGTTTTTGTTGATTCCGGAGGAAAAATGGGTTATATCACTTCATCAATAAGGTATAAGGAGAATATTATAAATATGGAAAATATTGACTGGATTTATAATTTAAGACCGGTAAATTTTAACTATAAGACTGATGAAACCTTAAAAAAACAATACGGACTTATTGCCGAAGAAGTAGAAGATGTAAATCCATCGTTTGTTAGTTATAATAATAATGGAGAGGTTGAAACAGTTTTATACAGCCGGCTTGTAACGCCAATACTAAAAGCTTTACAAGAACAGAAAGATGAAATATCAAGATTGAATCAGGAGATCGATAAGTTGAAAAACGATAATTCCGAACTTGCCCTGCTTAAGGAGCAGATCATGGAATTAAGGGATAGTATGGGACTGGTAATGGGAGGATCTGGAAGAGTTGACTAAATTGGAAAAAATAGAAATATAAAAAGTGGAGTCCGGAAACCAATTCAAAAACGGGGCGGTACCGAAAAGCCATATGAGTAGGGGGAATTAAATGAAAATTTAATGAAAAAATTAGTGTTTATTACAGGAGCATTATCATTTTCCTTAACAACAATAGGAATGTTGTTTAAAATAATGCATTGGCCGGTAGCCGGCATACTATTAGCCGTTGGTATAGGATTATTTGCTTTAATTTTTGTGCCGTGTATATCAAAATATCTTTACGACAAAGAAAAATAGCCAGCTGGTTTTTTCAGTGTTGGTGAAGGTATGTGCTTACCTGGCAACCCTTTTTGTTTCAATATTAAAACTTATAAGAGAAACCAGCACCAAACACTTCTTTGAACTGGGTTCTTGGACCGGTCTTGTCGGTTATTCCGTCATTATTAGTGTCAACTGCTATATCAATATCGTTATCGTATAGCAAATGGGTTGACAAAGTAGCGGATATATATTTGTTGATCTTCATGGATATTAAAACCTCCCAGCTTACATCAATATTTTGAGGGGTTTCCAGATAGTTGGAAAACATATCCAATTTGGTTTGCAGGCCAATGTTTTCCATCAGGTCTTTTTTAAAGAACAGACGAATATATCCACCAAATTCACTGCGGATATTAGCACCGGCAGTAAGCAGGTTTCCGGTTAAGTCGTAAGTGGCCGGATTCACTCCAAATGCCCCTGCATCTGCTAATGGTTGGTCATTCACAAAAGTGACTTTTGCGGTAAAGACTGCAAAAAAAGCGGTAAAATTGTCAATTGGTTTATAGTCAAGCCCGATTGCTCCCAGCAAATAAGCTTAACAGTCCGTTTGCTGAAACGGAATTCTGACCACCTGCAGCCCAATTCGTTAGTGAAACCTGGGTCAGGTTAATAGCTATTGTTCCACCTCTTTTCCAACCGTCAATAGTATCAGAGGCCTGGGTTTATAGATCCTTTTCAGTTTCAGTAATTTGAGAAAATCCTGTTGCCAGGCAACAGATAAGCATAATTGCTGTAAGTATTTTTTTCATATTTTCCTTTTTAAAAATTCAGTTTGCAAAAATACTTTTTTTTAATAACAACAAATATCTATATAATAGCTTAACAATTTAATTGTCTTTTGAAAAGCTGGTATTTTAAATATACGATAAATAATTTTTGCTATTATTAAGGTATTTAATACTTTTGTCGTGCTTTAGAAGAAAACAAAAAAGCACAGGTTCTTATACATATTTATTTTTATAAATTAAGGCATAGAGCTTTTACTGGAGAGGTGGGAGAGTGGCTTAATCCACCAGTTTGCTAAACTGGCGTACCAAATACGGTACCGGGGGTTCGAATCCCCCCCTCTCCGCAAAGTACAAACAAAACCTGGTAATTACCAGGTTTTTTATTTGCCGAACACCGTTAAAAGCTTGCTTTTATAAAGGTGTGATGGCAAATAAAAATATCAAAGCCGGCGATAGCCGGATTTGGTTTTGTTTGTACTTTGTAAGGTACCCCACAAGGGATCACCGAAGGTAATCCCCTCAAAAGCTTGTTTTCATGGATTTGCCATAATTAAAAATTAATCTTAATTTTGCCGTTTGATTAGCAAAAGAGTTCTTTAGGGTGTAAAATAATGTTAGGGTTACATTCCCCATTTCCGCCACATGATGAAATTATAAATCTGTTATTAATATTATTAAATATATGTTTGATTTTGAAAGATTAGATGTTTATCAGCTTGTAAGGGAACAAAATCTAAAAGTTCTCAGATACATTTATAAGCAGAAAGAAATTGATGATCAAATAATAGATCTATGGAAAAAAGCCAGTATGAATATGGTATTATATCTGGCTGAAGCAACCGGGAAAATGAACAATCCTGACAAGGTGCATTTCCTGACCAATTCCAGAACCAGTGTATTTGAAGCAGTAGCCATATTGGAGGTAGTTCGTGATTTAGGATTTATTGAAGAAAATTTATACACAGAGTTTTACAATGGATACGAAAGAGCATCCAAAATGCTTTTAGGAATGATCCGCAGTTATAATAAATAATCTTAATAGGATATATTTTTTATTCTATCTTTGCACGCACATTCACACTCACATACACTCACGCATAAAATATCGGGGTGTAGCGCAGTCCGGTTAGCGCACCTGCTTTGGGAGCAGGGGGTCGCAGGTTCGAATCCTGCTACCCCGACAAACAAAAAGAGACCCTGACGTTTACAGTCAGGGTTTTTTATTGTTTGAAAACGCATTAGTCAGTATATGAGCCTTAATAATTTCAGTATTTTAAGGCCAAAATCCAACCAAACATTATTTATCTAGTATTTTAATGTTTATTGGATAAAAAATCGTACTTTTGAGGTTAGAATTCGAGTAAACATTAAAAAATAGGTTAAATAATGCGCGAAATACTTTATCCAATCAATCCTGACAGAAATATTCCCTGGAATGATCTTCCATTGTTACCCATAAGAAAGGAACTCTATCAAACAATAGAAATAATGGAGAAGCTTGGAGATGCAAAAGCAGCTTTAGCAAGACTTCATGGTCGTAGTGCTATAATTCCAAATCAGGGACTATTGATTAATACAATAAGCTTGCAGGAAGCAAAGATTTCCAGTGCGATTGAGAACATATTCACAACTGATGATGAACTATATAAAGCTTATAGCGATCAAAACACTGAAACAACAGGACCATCCAAAGAGGTATTAAGATATCGGGAAGCACTTTGGTCCGGGTACAACTATTTACAAAAAACCGGACAATTTGATCAAGACTACTTTATACAGGTATTTCAGGAAATAAAAGAAACAACGGATGGGATTCGTCCCGATTTTTTAAATACAACTATTAAACAAGGAGGCACAGGACCAAATGCCGGTCAGGTTATCTATACTCCTCCTAAAGGTGTTACCATAATTAAAGATAAACTAAACAATCTTGTAAACTTCCTTAATGATGATGAGCAGTATAGAATTGATCATTTTCTAAAACTAGCCATTGCACATTTTCAGTTTGAGGCTATTCACCCATTCCGTGATGGAAACGGCAGGTTAGGACGTGTATTCAATATCCATTATTTGACGAATAAAGGACTACTGGATGTTCCAATATTGTTCCTTAGTCGATACATTTTGGATCATAAGGATGATTATTATTCCGGATTAATGGGCGTTTCTCAAAGAGGTAACTGGAAGGATTGGTTATTATTTATGATGAGGGCTATTGAAAATACTTCGAATATTACCTTCCATAAGATCAATGAAATTGTGTCTGTAAAAGATTCAATTCTGGAATTCGTGAAGAAAGATGATCGAAAATTCCGTAATCCGGAAGGTCTTATTGAATTCTTGTTTACTCAACCGTTTACCAAAGTAAAACATCTGGTTGATTCTGGTATTTATGCGGAAAATACAGCAAGAGATTATCTCAATAAGTTATGTGATATGCAAGTGGTGGAGAAGAAAGAAATCGAAGGTCATCACTACTACCTAAATCTTGAATTATATCGAATACTTTCGGAGTAATTCTTAAGTGTTATTTATTTCAACTTAAACCTTGAGAAAAGAAAAAACGTGATTTACCAAAAGGGGTTTACCCTATAACCCGTAAAGGCTGCGAATAATACGCTTAAGATCAAATATCTTTTGAATTGCATCAGGAGTTCTGACTCTCTTCAATTCAACAATCTTCTGAATATAATCGTTGGCTATCCGGAATCTCTCCTGGAAGAAAAAGTCGTTGTCATCTATCCGTTTCATAACCATTTTGTTTTGTGAATATAATCTCTGGAATATATAATACATTAATTGTGCCAAAATGGGGAAATGATTGAATGATTGAATGAGGAAATGAGGGATAGAATAAATTAAAAATTAAAAATTAGAAATTAAAAATTAAAAAGGGATAGATGGATTAGATGGATTAGAGGGAGCAGAGGGAAGAGGAAGAGAAGAGAAGAAGTGTCCCGTCCTGAAAAATGTCTACACAATACTTATTAAAAATGTTAAAAGACAACAGGACAATTAAAAAGTACAGTGAAAGTTTTAAGCTTAAAGTTCTTTCAGAGATTGAATCAGGGAAGTATAC
>JAGGXD010000112.1 GCA_021163295.1 Bacteroidales bacterium | reverse complement strand
TTGTCGTATTTGTGGTGTGGTGGTTTTATTGGTTCGGTGATATTAGTTCGATTGGAAAAATTTTTCTTTCAACTTTCAACTTTTTACTTTTAACTTCTTATTTTTGCCTTTTACAAACTATGTAAGATTAATTTAATAAACACAATAATGAGTATTAAACCGACACTTTTAGTATTAGCCGCTGGTATAGGAAGCCGCTACGGGGGATTAAAACAGATGGATCAGGTTGGGCCATCAGGAGAAGCAATTATTGATTATTCAATATATGATGCGATAAAAGCCGGATTCGGTAAAATAGTTTTTGTTATCAGAAAGGATATTGAGAAAGAATTTAAGGAAGTTTTTATTGATAAATTAAAAGATCGTATTGAGGTTGATTATCTGTTTCAGCATATCGATATGGTGCCAAAAGGTGTTCGTTTTTCATCAGCCAGGAAAAAGCCATGGGGAACAGGTCATGCTGTATTGGTTGCCGAACAAAAAATAAATGAACCTTTTGCTGTAATTAACGCTGATGATTTTTATGGTGGTGGTTCATACCGGGTTATGGCAGATTTCCTGACAAATTCGTCTGATATCCATGAGTATAGTATGGTGGGTTACAGGCTCGACCGGACACTATCTGATCATGGTTATGTTGCCCGTGGTGTATGTGAAACAAATAAGGAGAATTACCTGAAGATTGTTACCGAGCGAACCAGAATTGAGAAGGAAAATAACAAAATAATATTCACTGATGAAGATGGGACCAAAACAGGATTGAACGGTAGTGAAACTGTATCAATGAATTTCTGGGGATTTAATACATCTGTATTTGATTATCTGAATAAGCATTTCATAAAATTCATTACAGAAAATTCAAACAATCCAAAAGCCGAATTTTTTATACCTGATTTGATAGCAGACCTTATTAAGAAAAACAGTGCAAAGGTAAAAGTTCTGAATACTGATGAATCATGGTTCGGGGTTACTTACCGGGAAGATAAACCGGTTGTTATCGAGAGTATCAGGGAACTTATAAGTAAAGGAGTTTATCCTTCGAAACTTTGGTAAACCGGTAACACTACAACGTGGAGAAGTTTATTTGTGCTGTTTCAAAACATTCTTCCTGCATATAATTTTTAATTCTCCGGATTAGATTTTTTATATATTTGTCATTCTTAAACTGAAAAAAAAAGTTATGAAAAAAAGAATATCAATAATTTTTACACTTGTCTTATTTTTTCTGGTTATCAACCAGACCGGAAATGCATGTACAAACTTCCTGATCACCAAGGGGGCTTCAGTTGATGGATCAACTATGATAACCTATGCAGCCGATTCTCATGTTTTGTTTGGAGAATTGTATTTCAGGCCATCAGCTGATTATCCGGATGGTGCCATGTTTGATATTTATGAATGGGATACCGGGAAATACCTTGGTAAAATAAAACAGGTTAACCATACTTATTCAGTAGTTGGAAATATTAATGAACACCAGGTTGCCATTGGAGAAACTACATACGGCGGTCATTCTGAACTAAGAGATCCTGAAGGAATAATTGACTATGGAAGTCTTATGTATATTACACTTCAACGATCAAAAAATGCCAGGGAAGCAATCAAAACAATCGCAGAACTTCTTGATGAATATGGTTACTGCAGTTCTGGTGAATCCTTCTCAATCTCTGATAAAAACGAAGTGTGGATCATGGAACTGATCGGTAAAGGCAAAGGCAACACCGGAGCAATATGGGTGGCACGCCGTATTCCCGACGGATACATCAGCGGACATGCCAACCAGGCAAGGATCACTACCTTCCCGCTGGAAAACGGAAAAACTTCTATCTCGTCAGATAATCTTGATAAGATCTTTGAACCCGGAATTGAAACTGTCTATGCAGCTGATATTATTGAAGTAGCCCGTAAAATGGAATACTTCAATGGGAAAGATAAAAATTTTAGTTTTTCTGATGCTTTTGCTCCTGTTGATTTTGGTGGTGCAAGATTCTGTGAAGCAAGAGTCTGGTCAGGATTTAATAAAGTAGCATCCGGCATGGATAAGTATCTGGAATATGCTATGGGATATGATCTGCATAACAAGATGCCACTGTGGGTTAAGCCCGATGAGAAAGTGTCAGTTCATGATGTTATGGGTATGATGAGGGATTATTTTCAGAATAGCCCGATGGATATGACTAAAGATATGGGAGCCGGTCCATTTGAACGTATTATACGCTACAGACCACTTACCTGGAAGGTTGACGGAAAAACCTATTTCAATGAAAGAGCTATCTCAACCCAACAAACAGGGTTTTCATTTATTACTCAATCCAGAAGCCGGCTGCCTGATCCGATTGGTGGAATTATCTGGTTTGGTGTTGATGATACATACTCAACTGTTTATACACCAATGTATTGCGGAATGACAGAGGTACCCCATACTTACGCGGTTGGTAACGGCTCAATGATGGAGTATAGTGACGACGCTGCTTTCTGGGTTTTTAATCAGGTTTCAAATTTCGCTTATGCACGTTATAACTATATGATTAAAGATATTCAGAAAAAACAGGAAGAACTGGAAATGAAGTATATCAATGCTGTTCCGGTTATTGATAAAGCAGCCAAAGAATTATATAAAAACAATCCTGAGCAGGCAATTGAATTTATCACCGATTACTCGGTGAATTCAGGAAACAGAACTGTCAGTGAATGGAAAGACCTGTACAAATTTCTGTTCACCAAATATATGGATGGAAATATTAAAGAAAAACGCGAAGTACCTGAAGGTTATATATATGTAACTCCAAATGTCAGTCAGCCCGGATATAGTGAAGAATGGTACCGCAGAATTATTAAGGATACCGGTGAGAAATTTGAGTATAAAGGAGATACGGGTCATTAATTAAGTCAAGTTGAGTAGGTGAGTTGTTGAGTAAGGTAAGTAGGAAGAAAAAGAGAAGAGGTGAAAAGGTGATGTGGTGAAAAAGTTGAAAGTTGAAAGTTGAAAGAGAAGAAATAATAAAACCTGAGGGCTTAAATTCAGTTAGCCCCGGTTACCTCCGGGGTATCTATGCAATATAATAATACCCAACCCCGGAGAGTGTTGAAGTAGGAGGTTTATTTAAAGAAATTGAACCTGAATGTGATTTTTCAAAAAAATATTTGTAATATTGCGGGCGATTTCAGATAATCTAAGTGAAATAAATAATTTTTAGGGGTATGGACTTAATGAAAGTTGTTAATAAAGAGTTAGCTACAGATAATGATTTATCCGAATTTATTGCCGGTGACACTATTACTGTACACTACAAAATAATTGAAGGAAACAAGGAAAGGATTCAGCAATACAAAGGGGTTGTAATTCAGAAAAAAGGAAGCGGACATACTACAACATTTACCGTTCGCAAGATGTCGGGTAATATTGGTGTTGAAAGGATATTCCCGATAGCTTCACCGTTTATTGATAAAATCGAAATAAACAAACGTGGTAAAGTTCGCAGGGCAAAAATCTTTTACCTGAGAAAACTTACAGGTAAGAGTGCCCGTATTAAAGAGAAAAAGTTCTAATTATTATAATACTACTAAGAGTCTTTAGTTTGGTATTCCTAAAATCTTCATTCGGCAGTCTACAATCGGTAATCTGAAACCAGGCTATTAATGTATTCCTGTATTTTAAATAATAAATGTCGAATGTTAAATAATAAATGTTAAAGTTCCTGTTAATCATAATTTAACTTTATTATTTATCATTTGATATTCGATATTTGAAATTTGTTTCTGAAAACTATTTTCTAACCGGGACTATCAATCGTTCAAATAATAGTAATACAATCACACTAAATACATGAAGCAAGATTTAGTAATTGAATTTGTAAGACATACTTCTATAGCTATTTGATAACAGCCAATTGCTAACTGTCGACTGGAGACTGCCGACTGATTATTTATCTTTTAACGCCTCAACCTTTTCTCTTGCTTCAGTCATTATTTTCTCAGCTTTATCATCGGCTTCTTTCACAAGTCTATCTGCTTTCTTATCCCCTTCTGTCCTGATTTTTTCAGCAGCTTTTTTGGCCGCCGCCTTAGCCAGCATCCCTTTTCCTGCTGCTTCTTTCTCTAATTGTTTTGCCCGCAGTTCAGACTCCCCTTTCAATGCTTCAGCAGCCTTAGCAGCATTATCTTTTACCTGTTGTGCACGCTTTTCTGCTTCTGCAAGTATCTTATCAGCTTCAGCATTCACTTTTTCTTTTGCTTTTTCTTTGACCTCTTCTTTCTTCTTCTCAACCTCTTTCACAATTTTTTCCTCAACTTGTTTTTTAACTGCTTTTATTGCATTTTCCGAATTGCTTTTCATATCCAAAGCTATCTTCGGGTCAGTAACAGTGCCAGTTACTTTTACATCTACATTCACTTTCTCTCCCGGATCAATTTTCAGTCCTTTTGCACTGGCTTTTGCAGCCAGACCTTCAATAACCTGGTTTGCACCTGTACCGAAAGAAGCCCTGGGAACAGTCATCTTAACAAGATAGTTTAAGGTCTGGTCAATACCCTGATCACCACCAATTACCATATCGATACTCCCTAAACTTGCTTTAAAAGGCTCAACATAAATTCGCCCATCAATTATTTTAAAGCTAATGTTCAGGTCTTTGAAAGTATTTGACATGTCCTTTTTAAGTTTCAATGCAGAAGAAATTTTATCAAGTGTGCCTGAATTCACAACCTGGATACTTTCAGACTGAAGCTTGCCATAGCCGTTAATAGTTTCAATCACCGGCATTAAATCCTCTCCAAGAAGACTGTTAAATGAAAGCGTAGTAGATATATTTCCTTTCAGTCCTTCAGCCGCCGGCATAAGTTTCTGCACAGTATTAAAAGCATTGAATGCAGAAGGAATGTCAATACCGGTAACATCCATATCGAATTCTACACCCGGTTTGGTCATATCTGTAGTATTATACTCACCATCAATTTTCATTGATCCCTGCAACAGGTCCATTTGCAATCCATCCAGTACAACCTTTCCATCTCTTACAACTATTTTTCCTGAAGTATTATCAATAATAAGATTGCTAAATTCGATATGATCCAGTTTTGAAGTAAACTCGAAATCAATATTTTCAGGGACTTTAATTACTGAAAGTGCCACTGAATCAGTCTCAACATTTTCAACTTCCTCCTCTGTTTCAGGCATCAATTCATTAATATCCAGGTTAGCAGAACTTAAATCCAGTGTGCCTCTTATAGTCTTATCTTCAAAAACAAAAGGAATAAAATTTTCAACTTTCCCATTTAAATTAATATCACTCTTACCAAGGATTATGCTAAGCTCAGATAATTCAACATATTCAGGGGAAAATTGCATTCCTGCTTTTGAAATAACTACTTTTTGAGGCAAATCGGGTGAATTAAACTCAAAATCTTTAAGTGATATCGTACCATCAGCTTTAATATCCTCATACATCTCTTTTTCATACATAGACATGCTTCCGCCAAATTCCAGATCGGCATTAACAAATCCTTTGAGTACAACATCCTCCATAGGGATAATATCTACAATGGACTGAAGATCCATGTTTGTTTTAAACGATCCTGAAATATCCGGGTCACTGATTGGGGTCCTTAACTTTAAACTTGCATCCACAGGGTTCCCTGCAATATCCAAATGAAAACGATCAAGGTTTACCATAGTCTTATCCATATCCGTACCATCAACAAAAATATTTGTTCTAACATTTATATTCTCAACCGATTTGGGAAGATCAGGATAACTAAACATTGCATTATCCACAATAATCTCAAGCGAGATATCCGGCAATGTTGAATCGGCTGAACTATATATTCCATTAACCTTTCCTTTCAATGTAATAGCTCCACTGGTTTTTATCTCTTCAAAATCCTTAAGGTAAACAGCGGGCACCATCGACAGTAATGACCTGAACTTATTATCAACCGAAGCGAATGTAAGATCAATAGCAATATTATCATCAGGCATTTCAATTTTTCCATCAAAACCAATCCCAAGGTCATTAAGTGAGATGCTGTTATCCTTGAAAGTAAAGATCATATTATTCATATCGGCTCCTATCTCAGCACTCATTTTTAGCACGGCATTTCTCACATATCGCATTCCTCCATATCTGAAATCAATATCTCCAATTGATGAGTTTATTTTCAGTTCTGTAAAATCTGCTGACATATTACCACTCAGCAGAAAATTGAAGTCTTGTAATGAAGCTGTAATTTTTGAGAACAAGTCCTCATAAATAATCTCCGCATCAACTATCTCAAATTTTCTCAGGTTCACTTTAAAATCCGGTGTTCCGGACACAACAGTGTCAGGTTCCTCAACTGTTTCTTCTTCGGATTCCTTCATTATATCCCAGTTAACTTTTTCATCTTCCGTAACTTTGGCATGAATCCGGGGTTCAATCAATGATACCGACCTGACGTTTATTCCATCTTTCTTAATAATACTTACCAGATCTATTGCTGTACTAAATGATTTAAATGATATTAATGTATCACTACTAAACGTATCTGTACCGGTTACATTAAGATCAATAAGCGATACACACAGGTTAGGAAAGTGTTTAATTAAACCCACCTTGAAATCAGCAAACTCCACTTTTGCATTTATATTTTTGTTAATTTCTTCCTTAACTTTATCCAGAAGCTGGTTTTTGAAAAGAATTGGAACAGAGATAATTACTATTACCAGGATAAGCAGAATTATCAATAATGATTTCAGGATTATTTTTACTAGTTTTTTCATGGTTTCTTAATCTTGATTTAATACAATAAAATTAGTACAATTATAAAACTTAAAAAAATACTTACAGCTATTATTTAATTTAATTTCTGAAATCAATCGATGGAAAACATTTAAAATATTTTTATCTTTGCAAATGGAATGAAATGGACCCGTAGCATAACTGGATAGTGCACCTGACTACGGATCAGGAGGTTGGGGATTCGAATTCCTCCGGGTTCACGATCAAGCAAACGCTGACACTTCCATGGGGAAGTGGTTTTATTTTTTGTAACCGTTGAAAGCTTACTTTCATAAGGGAACAAAAAACAAAATCATAATTCACCGTCAGGTGAATGGCAGCGTTTATTTGCAGGACTGACCTGCATGGAATCACCGACTGAAAGGAGGTAATTCCTCCGGGTTCACAAAATATATCTTACAAACGCTTCAATAGCCTCATATTCTGCCATACCCAATCTGTCAAATAACTGAGCAGTTTCACGATTCCTGTCCTCAGCTCTCTGCCAGAATTCCCTTGCATCAGTGCCCGGAAATAATGCCTGGTCTTTTTGTGACTGGTGTTTAAAAACGGCTTTTCTTTTTCTCATAAGCTCATCAGGGCTTAATGGCACAGACATATCAACTTCCGCAATATCCCATTCCTGCCAGGCACCACGATATAACCAAACATAACAATCATCCATCCACTTATCCTTTTTCACTTCCTCCAATGCCAGGAGAACAGCTTCAAGGCAAACCCTGTGAGTGCCATGAGGATCAGACAGATCGCCTGCAGCAAATATCTGATGTGGCTTATATTTACGCATCATGTCAACAACTATTTTAACATCCTCATCTGACAAAGGTTTTTTCTTAACTGTACCTGTCTGGTAAAAGGGCATTTCCAGAAAATGCATATGATCTTCAGGCAGTCCAATATATCTGCATGCAGCTTTCGCTTCAGCTTTACGAATAAGAGTTTTAATATTCTGAACATTTACCATATCCACTTGCCCGGGACGTTTATTGTCCAGGAATTTAACTAATTCTTTATGTAACTCTGCCGAAGCAGTACTACCCTTTAAAAAATCGTCTTCAAATTCCTGAACAAAATCAGAAAAACGTATTACATCCTCATCAAATACTGCAATATTACCAGAGGTCTGATACCCGACATGAACATCATGTCCATGATCAACAAGACGAATAAAGGTTCCACCCATTGAAATTACATCATCATCGGGATGGGGACTAAAGATGATCACTCGTTTTGGAAATGGTGTTGAGCGTTCAGGTCTGTCAGAATCATCAGCATTTGGTTTTCCTCCCGGCCATCCTGTTATTGTGTGTTGTATCTGGTTAAACACCCTGATATTTATATTATAAGCCGAACCCTTTGTAGCCACCAGATTCCCCATACCATTATCGTTATAATCCCTGTTAGTAAGTTTAAGTATGGGTTTATTAACTTTCTGGCAAAGCCAAATAACACCTTTCCTTATCAATTTT
>JAGGXD010000129.1 GCA_021163295.1 Bacteroidales bacterium | reverse complement strand
GCAGAGTTATTCTGGTTATTAACACCTTTTCTTTTTTGCCTGCTTTTTTCTTTTGTTAATAAATCCATTTTCTGTTAATATCTATGCAGCCGGTTTATATAATGTCGCCGGAATTTGCCTGTTAATACCCTGATGTGAAAGTTCATTGTTATAATAATGAAAGTATTCTTTCAACCCTTTGTATAACTCAATTCCATCTTCTGCTGGGGAAAGATATACATAATCATATTTTAAACTTCTCCAGAATCTTTCAATATAAATATTGTCAGTTGCCCTGCCTTTGCCATCCATACTTATTTTTACATTTTCCTTTTCAAGATAATTTATCCAACCCTCGCAGGTGAACTGGCTTCCCTGGTCAGAATTAATAATTTCAGGTTTACCATGAACTGCAATAGCTTCTTTTAATACATTAAGGCTGTATTTTGCTTCAAAACTGTTTGACAGGCACCAGCCAACAATATACCGGCTGTACACATCAATAATTGCAGTCAAATACATAAATCCTTTGTACATAGGAATGTAAGGTAAAGTAGGGAAAGCGCGCCTGTCAGCCTTACGACTGATGGTTTCGCTCGCCCTCTCTCCGAACCGGACGTGCACCTTTCGTTATGCATCCGGCTCTCCAGGAATCATAATGAAGCTCGCAGGTTTCATCCAACCTCTTCGATAGCGCATCACCTTAAGCCAACTCATCTGATATTGTTCCAATCGTTCTGTTTGCCAGACTTTCCATTTTGGTCTAGTCCGACTACTACTCCGATTTTTTAATATCGAATGTACATTAGCTTTAGGAAACTTTTTACGTAACCATCGCCAGATGCGGTCCCTGACATACCAGTCGAGGTTTGCCAGAATCTTTTTTGCACCTGTGCAGTAATGATAAAAGTTAGCCCATCCTCTAAGGATTGGATTGAGTTTTTGAAGCAGTTGGGCCAATGACCATTGAGTTGTGGACCGTCCGGTCAGTTGCTTAACCTTATATTTAAGATCTGCTACCTTTTCTTTAGGTATTTCGATCCGGGGAGTCCAGCCATATCGTTCATCCCAGTACATACGTACCCGGTGACCTAAGAACTGGAACCCTTCCGTTAAGGCTGTAATCTTCGTCTTTTCTGGTGAGAGGGTTAATCCCATCTCATTTTTCAACATTGTTTCCAGAACAAGACGTTCTCTTTCAGCAGCTTCTTTTGAACCGGATACCAGAATGACGAAATCATCAGCATAGCGTATGGGAAAGAAGACTGTTCTTCCCGCCCTTCGGTCACTACTGCGTGACTCCATTGCCGCTTTTATTCCATCACAAGTTCTGTGCTCCCTTAGTTTAGATCGATGGTTAACCCATCTCTCGTATCGTTCCTCAATAATACCGAGGGCGATATTGGCTAATAAAGGAGAACAGATTCCACCCTGAGGGGTGCCGACATCGGTTCTAAGAAACATTTTTTCAGATAAGATACCTGCTTTCAAAAACCTCACAAGTAATTGATTCATTTTTCGGTCAGCTGAGTGCATCCGAACTCGCTCCATTAGCAAGTGATGATTGATGTTATCGAAACATCCCTGAATGTCACCTTCGATGACCCATTGATAAGGCATCTCCCTGCGCATTCCATCTTCCTTGCTAATTTTCATTGGCCGCATGGCCATTCGGATGTGCTCTAGTGCTCCGTGACATCCCCTTCCAGGCCTAAAGCCGTAGGAGACGTTTTCGAAGCGCGCTTCCAAAAGTGGTTCAAGTACTTGTTTGATCGCACTTTGAACTACGCGATCTTTCACAGTAGGTATTCCCAGAGATCGGAATTTCCCTGGTTTACCGAGCTTTGGAATAAGTTTCCTGCGACTGGGGCTTGGACGGAATGCACCATCTTTAAGTTCCCTTTGCAGATTTTCCAAAAAGGTTTTAACACCAATGTCCCGTGTAATTCTACCTACCGTCATCCCATCAATACCTGGTGTGCGTTTGCCTTTGTTACTGGCAACACGATTCCACGCGCACCTTAAATTACGGATATCTGTTACCCAGTTCCATAACTCCCGGTACGGCTCTTTGGGATTTGCTTTACTCCACTGATACAATTTTCTCTGAACGCTGAGTACCCAGGCAAAATCTGCCTTGGAATCCAAGTCCATGGATTGCTTCTCCGTCTTTGAAGATGTATCGATTCCCTGCCCGCCTTCGCCATGTAACCGGCTTTCCCGATCTCGGACTACTGCGCAGGCTCCGCCCTCGTTCTCAATCATACCGGGTCGCTGCCGATAGCCTGCTTTCCTTGCAGGCGACTGAGAACGAGTTCCCAGGTTCCGTTTCTTAACCTTTGAATCCTTAGATGGCATGCTCTACTCCTGGTGGTTCTGGGTAGTGGCCTTGGGGATACCCCACTACCGAATAAACTATTCTTCTTATTAGCAACAAAAAGACCGTAAGAACTGACCACATTCCTCCCAAGCCATTTCTTTCTTGGAGGTTGTCGATTAAATACAGAGGCTTCCGGCGCATGCTTCGTTGTCTCATCATAGATTCTGCGGTAGCCCGGCAGACAGTAAATGGACTGCCTCCGGTACATTTAAGGTTGTTCTGCTTATTTCGTTTCATGCTCAGCACAGAATGAAACTGCACAACCCCCTTCCACTATACTTCCCTTGCATCGTGGGGCAGTATTTCAACTGCCGGTTTAGAAACGGCGGCGATCTCTCATTGCTGAGAAGATCGTTTCCTGGCGCACTGATGTCAATTTCCCAAACATGGTTGGGATGATCAATCTCAAGGTTCTTCAAAAGATAAGGGCGTATGTACTTTGCTTTACCAAGCTTACTTAGATTTCTTTTTGGATAAATAGCCAAAACACCCATTAATCGTAATAACCGTCTTACACGTTTATGATTAGCAATAATACCAAGTGTAAAAAGAAAATCCTGCATCCTGATCACTCCGGCTGTTGGATGCTTGATATAATACTCATCCATGAGTCGCATGATTTTCAGATTTTCTGTGCTTTCTCCAATTGGTTTATAATAAAAGGAACTACGACTAATATTTACTAAATTGCTTTGCCTTCGTACACTTATACTCTCTTTAGGATCAATCATCTGCTTACGATCTTTTATAGCCCCAGTTTCTTCAAGTTTTTTTTTAGATAGTCTCTTTCCATCTCCAATTGACCAATTTTGGCATAAAATTTTTCAACGTCTACATCAGAATGTTTTTCTTTAAACTCCTTTTGAAACAACTCCGGGGCGCGTTCCAGAAATTCGCTTTTCCACCTGGATATCTGATTAGGGTGCAATTCGTATTTCCTGGCAATTTCACTTAGAGTCTCTCGCTCTTGCAATGCTTCAATAGCTACTTTAGCTTTAAAGGTTGCTGAATGTTTTTTTCGTTTTGCTTTCATAATTACTGGTTAAAATTAATGTTTTTTTTTCACCTTAACCAGTGGTCCTAATTTTGGGGAGTATTATAATATTTAATCCAAATTTTTATCTGCAGAATACAGAAAAGGCAGATCAAGCCTTGGACTTACTGCTAATGACCCATGGATGGCGAAGATTTAAATGGGAAGATATTTTATCCTTTGATGAGACCAAAGGATCATCCTATATTAACCAGGATTATATACATGGAGTTGTTTATAATAGCAGGGGGAAGCCAGTGGTTAATGCACAGTTTTCAGTTTTAAAAACCTTGGGAAACTGGGAATATTATGGGACAAAAACTGATGTATCAGGAAAATTTCAGATTCCATCGGAGGTTTATTTAGAAATGGGGAAAAGTAATTTGTCTGTTCAGGCAGTAGCTCCAAATGGTAAAAAAAATCTGAATATTGAGTTTGATAATACTTTTTTGGTAAAAACTATAGATTATTATGTTCTTAATGAAATTGAGTCAGAGGAAATTGATTTTGGAAATAAGGATGAAAAGAAGCAGAAAATAGAAACGAAGGGGACAAAACTAATAGTCACCGAGCCATTTAATATAAAGGATTATTTCTCAAGTATTACAGAAGGTTCAATTTTAATTGAGGAAGTATCAATTAAAGGAAGGAAGCCTTTGGCTAATATTCCACCAGAAGAATTTAGAAGGAAATATGTTGAATTTAAGAAGAAAGGAGACGAATTATATCCGATATTTGGGGATTTTGTTAGCCTTTTGAGGCAGGTTAATCCTGCGTTTTTAATAAGAGAGGATAAAATTATTTTCAGAGGACGAACCACATTTCAAGAAAAGCCACAAGGAGCATTAATTATTATTGACGGAATACCTATTAATTTCGACCCGGAAACAACGATAAGTGATCTGGATGAATTAATAAATTCCTCTGATATAGCAGAAATAAAAATCACCCCTAGTCCTGGTGCTGCATTAAAATATTCGGGTCAATTTATGGGTGGATTAATTGAAATAAAAACAAAAGGAAGTAAAGAATATTTTGACGAATTACGTAAAAAAGAAATGGAACCTGGAGAAAGCTATATCACCCTGTTAAGAGGTTTTAGAATTAGTCGTGAATTTTATTCGCCAAGTTATGATCTGAGATTTGCAGATTCTCTAACTGAAGAAGATGTACGATCAACAATATACTGGAATCCTGAAGTTCATGTTGATAATACTGGAATAGCACAAGTAACATTTTTCAATTCTGATGTTAAAACTTCAATAAAAGGAACTGTAGAAGGAATAGGTGTTGGTGGACGATTAGGAACTTCCACATTCAACTACAATGTAAAACCTGATACTATAAAATTATATATTGATAATGATAAATGACCTGATAAACAATCCTTCACAAAATAATAAAATAACACTTTCTTTTCAATAGTAGAGATAAAAAAACTTATATAGGAGAAAAATTATTTACTCTTAATGACAATGTATTATTTTTGTCATTGTTTGCCCGATTTTCACTCCAATAAAATCTTAATTGATCCCATTTTTCATCATCATCAAAATCTAAATATTGCCATAAAATACTTGTGAAGGCTTATTTTAGTGCCTGTAGTGAGAAGGATTTTTAAAAATCCTGTTTTTTTCAGTTTTTTTGTAATTTATTCCAACTATTTTTATAATTCCGCATCTATAAATTGAAAAGGGAATGAATCAAAGTATTAATTTAAACATAGAATTAATAGAAAGGTGCAAACAGGGTGATATAAAAGCTCAGTTCAGCCTTTACAAACGGTATTCAGGTGCTATGTATAATATTGCTATCAGATTTCTAAATAATAAAATGGATACGGAAGATATATTGCAGGAATCATTTATTACAGTTTTTGACAGATTAAATGAGTTGAAAAGTAATAAAGCATTTGACGGCTGGTTAAAAAGAATTGTTATTAATAATTGTATATCCTTTTTAAGAAAAAACAGGATGCATTTTGAAGATATAGATAATCATAAATTGCCAGATGAGGATTATAATGATGTAATTGAAGATAGAATTGATCCAGCTGTTGTGCATACTGCAATAAAGGAATTACCGGAAGGTGCAAGGACAATTGTGATATTATTTGCACTGGAGAATTATAAACACAGGGAGATAGCAGATCTTCTGAAAATCTCGGAATCTACATCAAAAACACAATATAAAAGAGCATTGAACTTGCTTAGTATGAATTTAATAACTAAGAGTTATGTTAATTGATCTGGAGAAGTACCTAAAAAAGGAAAGGCAAGACCTGGATGTTGAACATCCTGATGATAGCATCATTTGGGAAGGTATAAGAAGTGACCTTCAATCAAGGAAATCTACAGGATTGGAATCAGGGAATAAAAACCTTTTTCGCAGATTTAGAAATGCAGCTGCAATATTGTTGCTCCTTCTAAGTGTTGGCTATGTTGTTTATGACCTCGGAAGCAATTATATAACGAATCGAAAAATGACACTGGCAAAAATTGATAAATCCCTTGGAGAGAGGGAAAATGAATACAGAGCTATGGTTAACCTTAAAAGGGAAGAAGTCAGATCATCCGGTCATATTAATGATAAGACTATTAAAGATCTTTTTAAAGAGATGCAAAGAATAGATAAAATGTACGATCAGGCTATGGAAGATCTGAATGAGATTGGTTACAATGAAAAAATAATTAATACAATTTTCGACACTTACGAAAAAAAAATACAGGTTCTCGAACTTATTATTTTAGAAACCAATAATATCAACAATCATGAAAAAGAAAAAGCAATATTTTTGTAAATCCCTGTTCCTGTTAATATTTCTAAGTATTAGTTTAGCAGGTTACGGACAGGACAAAAAATTACAGAAGACATATAGCTGGAGCTACAAGGCTAATGAAGATGTGAATTTATCCTTTAATAATTATAATAGCGATTTGAATATTAAGACATGGGATAAACCGTCAATTGAATATAAGCTTCATTTAGTTGCCAAAGGAGCAAGGGAGGATGATACTGAAAGACTTGATTCTTATTTGAAGAATATGACTTTCAGTAATTCACCGGAGAGCACAAGTATCAATATGAAATTCTGGAAAAGGAGAACCTCAATAATGAACCGGACAAAACTTAAGCTGGAAGGTGAAAAAGAGGTTATTCTTACGGAGTTTAAGGTTACAGGTGAATTAACCATTCCGAAAAAATGTAATCTGGATCTTACTTCAAAATATTCAGATATCGAATTGGCAGATGTTCTGGGGAAATTGACTCTGAAGCTTTATAATGATAAATTGTATGGAGGGAAAGTGGATAATGAGGTAGATATTTCAGCTAAATATAGCACAATAGAGTTTAGTGATATAAAAATGGGGGCAGATATTACACTTTATAATACGGATTTTGAAGCTAATAGTATAGGTGATACAAAATTTGAATCCAAGTATTCAAAAGTGTTTATAAATACAATTGGATCTCTTGAAATGGATAGCTATAATGATAAATTCAATTTTGAAAGAACAGGGGATATTATTTTTACAGCTAAATATTCCGGGTTTATATCTGAAAAGTCGGGGAGACTGAAAGCTGATTGTTACAATTGTACAGTTGTTATTGACCAGCTGGAAGATATCGAATTGGTTTCGAAATATTCGAAATTTGAATTCGATAAAGGCGGAGAATGTAAAATTTCCGCTTCGTATAATGACGGTATTAATTCAACACAACTTAAAAGCCTTCAAATAACCGAATCGAAATATGGCACCTTTAAAATTGATAAGTTAACTAGTGATTTGTCTGTGATTACCGGGTACAATGATAAATTTATTATTCCTGAGACAGGGGATAATTTCAAAAGTTTGAAAGTGAATGGGAAATATGAAAAAATCACCATTGGTATTCCTGTTAATTTGGATTATAGATTCAAAGCAAATATTAAGTATCCTAAACTTGACATTAATGAAGAGAGTTTTGCCTACAAAACAAAGATAATTGAAAGTTCTTCTATCGAATACAATGCTGTTAAAGGTAAAGAGTACGAAGGTATGCCCGAAATAAAAATTGAAGGATATGATATCTCTTTATCAATTACAGAATATTAAATACTTTTATTACACTGCGATAATAACAGGTTAAAACAACTTTCTTTTTCGTCTGAAGAAACTCTTCGAAATTATCGATACCTTTTGAACTGACTGTCAGTAATCTTTTATAGGTTAAATTGCAGGGATGTAATATTAGTAATTTGATTCAAAAAGAGATTTTCTTATTCCTGTTTATTTATATACTTTTACGAGAAGCTGCAAGTATTGTATTTCAATAGTTTATTGCATCAATAAATAATGTTTTTTGCGATATGATCTTATTGTTTTTTGTGCTATTATTTTTTTCACCTGCTTTTACTACTGCGCATACTGCCCGGGAATTGCAGAATGAATTTTCAATTAATATTTCCGATGAGAACCCAAATATTCCATCAACGGCAACCGTAATACTCAACGATGACCAAGGTGTATATCCGTTAGGGTTATATCTGGAGATACTCGAAGATCATTCCGGTAAATTAACAATTGAAGAAATCACCTCTCAGGAGTTTGAAAACAGATTTGTTCCAAGTAATAACAAAGCGCCAAATTTTGGTTACACTAATTCTGCTTACTGGGTACGTTTCCGAATAAGAAACGAAGCTAATCAGACGGAGAATTGGCGGCTGAAACTGGATTTTGCCGATATGCAGAATATTGACTTCTACATGCAAACGCCAGATTCTGAAGAATTTATCCATAAAATAACCGGAACATATTTGCCCTTTAAAACACGGGATATTCCATATTTAAAATTCGTTTTTAAAATACATGTGAAGTATGGAAACGAACATTTAATTTATATGCGTTTTGAAAATGGAGCATCAATGACAATTCCACTTTCCTTATCAACGGTTGATGAATTTACACGACACTCCAATAATGAACAACTATTCTCGGGATTATTCTATGGAATCCTGTTTCTAATATTGGGTTATAGTCTTATTATCCTTATATTCATTGTGGATAGAAGCTATTTTTATTTTATCTTTTCTATTGCCGGTTTTTTACTGTTTCATGCTTCGTATGATGGTTTCGCCAGTCAGTATCTGTGGCCTGAACATCCTTTTTTTAACCATTTTGCTGTTACGTTTTTTGGTGCACTATTTATAATTTTCTCACTGAAAATCACAGATGAATTCCTTCAAACAAAATCTCTTTTTCCTGTTTTTCACAAGTTCATTAATGGGTGGTTGGTATTTTGGGTACTGGCAATAATTTCAATCTTCTTTCTTTCAAATGGTATGGTTACCAGGTTAATGACTGTTTTTGCGTTAATCTGCCCATTATCTGTTTTATTGTTTTGTTTTGTTGTCTGGTATAGAAATTACTTGCCAGTCCGGTTTTATATTTTTGCATGGCTCTTGTTCCTGATATCAGGAAGCACAACCGAACTGGTTCGGCTTGATATAGTACACAGTAATACATACACTGAGCATGGATTCCAGATTGGGGCTCTATTATTCTTTTTCCTGCTTTTTCTGGCATTTGCTGATAAGATCCGTATTCTTAAGAAGGAAAAGGATAGGGTGTCTCGTGAACAAACCAGTCTCCTCCAAAGTGAAATAACTGATAGAGCCAAAGCTCTGAAGGAGAGTGAAGAGAAGTACCGGAATGTTGTTGAAAGAGCCAATGATATGATAGCAATAGTCCAGGACAATAAAATTAAATTTGTAAACCAAAAAGTAACAAACGTACTCGGATATCCTTTAAGTGTTTTTCAGGATGAAAGTTTTGAAAAGTTTGTTCATCCTGATGAATATGGTGTTCTGAAGGAACGAAACATGCAAAGACTTTCCGGGAAAAAGGTAAGTGATACTTATGAATCGGTTCTGGTTAATAGTAAGGGAGATAAGATTAATGTTATAATTAGTGGCGGATTAATTGAATATGAAGGTAAACCTGGAAATCTTGCAATAATTCATAACATTACCGATAGAAAAAAAAATGAAATAGAACTGAAAAGAAACGAAGAAAAATACCGGGGTTTCTTTAAAACATCCACCGACTGTGTATATATTACTTCCAAAGATGGGAAATGGCTTGATATGAGTGATAGTGCACCGGGATTTTTTGGGTATAAAAATAAGGAAGAATTAAAGAAGGTAAATATCCGGGATTTATATAAAAATCCAACTGACAGGGGACTGGATATTAGTAAAATTGAACAAAAGGGATTTACTAAAGATGTATTGTTTAAACTGAAGAAAAAAGATGGCAGTATAATAATTGCTCTTATTTCCTCGGTTGCGATAAAAGATAGTGATGGCAATATCATTGCTTTCCAGGGATCAATCCGTGATATTACAGCACAAAAGGAGGCGGAAAAAACTCTGAGGGAAAACCAGAAATATTTACAGGAGCTTAATTCATCAAAAGATAAGTTTTTCTCTATTATCTCACATGATTTACGAAGTCCGTTTAACGCAATCCTTGGTTTCACTGAATTGCTCTGGAAAAATTCAGAAGATTTTTCCAGGGCGGAAATTGGAAAAATTGCTTATGATATATATAAAACAGGTAGTGAAACGATTGATTTACTTAACAACCTTCTTGAATGGTCAAGTTCCCAGACCGGAAAATTGAAAATGCACCCTAAAAACTTTATCTTGAAAAGCGTAGTTGAGGATACAATTGATTTATTGAATGAATATGCAAAAAGGAAAAATATTATTGTGTTAAATGAAGTTCCGGGGCAAATAAAAGTTTTTGCCGATAAAAACATGATCAGTTCAGTGATTCGGAACCTCCTTTCAAATGCAATAAAGTTTACTCAAAATGGTAGTGTTAGAATAACAGCCAAAGAAAAAAACAGGTTTATGGAATTTTCAATAACTGATACGGGAGTAGGGATAAAACCTGAAAATTTAAAAAAAATATTCCGGCTTGATACAGAATTTTCAACACGTGGCACTGCAAATGAAAAAGGCTCCGGACTGGGATTAATTCTATGTAAAGAATTTGTTGAAAGAAATAATGGTAAAATATATGTTGAAAGCAAGAAGGGTAAAGGAACCAGTTTTATTTTTAAATTGCCAAACATAAAAAATTAGTTCACCTATAAGCCTTATCTTTTATAAGATACGTTGAATTATAAAAGCTCCTGAGATCAGTAAAATAATTTCGAAATGTTTTTCCCAATAGTGGAATCTTTTTCAAAAATATCAAGGTGTCTTTTCCTGATTGCTTTATTGCATGCAGTGATGATATTTTTTCGGGTGATAATTCCCAGCATTATATCTTGCTCCCGATATTCGACTACCGGAATTCTTCCAATATCCTTTCCTCCCATTTTTTCTAGTGCCATTCGCAGATTTTCATCCGGGTAGCATTTAATCAAATCATGTGTCATTACTTCTGAAACAGGAATTCCTCCCTTTTTTTCTCTTAAATACTTATTGATATCATTATATGTAATTATGCCAACCAGTTTGTGTTGCTCGTTTATAACCGGGAAACCCCGGTGGTGCGTGTTCTTTATTTGTAATCCTGCCTCATTAATTGTGTTATTCGGCAGAAGAGTGATCACGTTTTTTGACATAGAATCACCGACATGCAGATCTTCCAATAGATTGATGGTTGTCAGCTTGTTGATATTTATCCCTTTGCGTTTGATTTTTAATGTGTATATAGAAAATTCGGACCATTTTCTTACTATAAATGCAGAGATAATGCACACGGTGATCAAAGGAAGGATGATCTTGTAATTCCCTGTCATTTCAAAAAGTATTAGAATAGCAGAAATCGGGGCTTGTGCTGCTCCTGCGAATACGGCTCCCATGCCCAGTAATGCATAAGCTCCGGGAGAAATAGTTACATCAGGCATTATCATTTGAACAACGTAACTAAAAGCAACACCCAACATAGCTCCAAGAAAAAGGCTGGGAGCAAACACCCCTCCCGAACCGCCGGATCCGAGACTCAAAGAAGTAGCCAGTGTTTTCAAAACCAGCAAGGTAAGAGCAAGCTTAAGACCTATTGACTGGGACAGGGCAATCTCAATAGTTTCGTATCCTACTCCAAAAATCTGTGGGTAGTAAAGACCAATTAAACCAATCATTAAACCACCAATTGCCGGTTTTACATATTCCGGTATCTTTATTTTTTCAAAAAGATCTTCTGTTTTATAAAGTGTTTTGGTAAATAAGTAAGCTACTATAGCTGCCAGAAACCCCAAAACTACATACATAGGATATGACCAGAGACTTTTTAGTTCATACCCCGGGGTCAGAAATGCAGGTGTATCTCCAAGATAATGACGTGAAACAACAGTTGCCACAACTGCAGAGATAACGATAGATGCAAAATGTCTTGGGGAATAATTACGTAAGATTACTTCCAATGCAAAGAAGATTCCGGCCAATGGAGTGTTAAAAGTTGCAGTTATTCCGGCAGCTGCACCACATGCCACAAGAACCCGTATTTTGCCTTTGGACATATGGAATATCTGGCCAAGTGACGATCCAAGTGATGAACCAATCTGTACGATTGGTCCTTCCCTGCCTACCGACCCTCCTGCACCAATAAAAACAGATGAGACTAATGCTTTGATAAACGAAACACGGAACCTGATTTTTCCTCCACTCAGAGCTACTGATTGTATAACTTCCGGAACGCCATGTCCCTTTGTTTCCTTAGCAAAGAAGTAGATTATCACACCAATTATCAGTCCTCCGATGGCGGGTATAATAATGACATAATATTCACCAAGGAATGAAAAAACTTGTGCCCCTCCTGTGAAAAATAACTCTTTGAACCAGTGAATCATCCACCTGAAAATAACTGCACCGTATCCTCCGCCAAGTCCAACCAAAATCGAAAAAATGAAAATAAAAGCTGTTTCTGATGTCCTCAGAAAACGAGTTAATTCATTTATTTTCCGAGTTATCAGTTCTTTCATAAAAATCCGTATTGATTGTAATATTTTGTTTAACCGAATAATTCACAAAATATGTAAATTATTATCTTTTGTCAAATTACATTTATTTTTATCGAAAGTAGGATTTCTGGTTGAAAACACAAAAACTCAGGTTAATTTACGGAAAGAGAATACAATATATCCATGAAATATTATCCTTTTGTAATAAATGCAACTTTTATCGGTAATAATCGTCATTGAATAAATATCTTGTTGGTCATTTTATATTAAAACCATGATTGGAAACTATATTAAACTTGCCCTGCGTCACATGGTACGGCAAAAGTCATATGTTTTTATTAATGTAACCGGATTAGCTGTTGGTTTGGCATGTAGTATTCTGATAGCTCTTTTTGTTATACATGAAGTAAGTTACGATAGTTTTAATGAAAAGAAAGATCGTATCTGGCGTTTGTATTTAGATGGTAAATTGGGTGAAACTGAACTGAAAGGCGCCTGGACCTGTGCTCCCGCTGCTCCGGCATTAAAACAGGATTTTCCTGAGGTAGTTGATGCTGTTCGTATAAACACATGGGGAGAAACAGTGATCAGATACAAGGATCGTAGTTTTATCGAAGATAGTTTTATGGAAGCCGATTCAACATTTTTTAATATTTTCTCTATTCCAATGATCCATGGAGATCCGCAAACTGCATTAGCAGCACCGCATACTGTTGTATTAACAAAAAATGCTGCCGAAAGAATCTTTGGAAGCAGTGATCCCGTAGGAGAAATGATAAAGGTAGGAACAGACAGTACACTTTATACAATTACGGGCGTTATGGAAAATGTTCCGGATAATTCTCATTTCAAATTTAATATGCTGGGTTCATTTGTCACCAACCAAAGAGCAAATAGCGATAGTTGGTTGAGTAATAGTTTTTATACTTATTTACTTTTGGAAGAAGGGGCTTCTGTTGAGCAATTAAATGCAAAAATACCTGAATGGCTTGGGCAATATATTGAACCTAAGATGGAGCAAATGCTTGGAATTTCTATTGAAGAATTTATCCAGGGAGGTAACAGGTACGGATTCTATCTGCAACCTCTCAAAGAGATTCACCTGAATCCTGATATTGAATCGGGACTTGAACCATCAAGTGATAAGCGCTATATTATTATTTTTTCCCTGGTAGCAGTTCTTATTCTTGTTATTGCCAGTATTAATTATATGAATCTGGCAACAGCCAGGTCGGCAAAACGTTCAAGAGAGGTGGGTTTACGAAAGGTTGCAGGATCTTTAAAGGGACAAATTATCTGGCAATTTCTTTTTGAATCAATAGTTATTACACTTGTAGCACTTGTTTTTGCTATCTTGATAGTGGAGCTATGTTTGCCATATTTTAATAACCTGATAAATTGCCAGCTTAGCCTGGCATATATTTCTCATTGGTATGTAATTCCGGGTTTAATCGGACTGGGGTTGATTATTTCTATTCTGGCAGGAAGTTATCCGGCATTCTTTCTGGCATCGTTCCGCCCTGTTGCAGTTTTAAGCGGTCCGCTTAAAAGTGGATCAGGTGGTAAGATTCTTAGAAGTATTCTTGTAGTTGTGCAGATGACTGTTTCGGTTATTATTATTCTTGCAACCCTGATTGTGTACAAACAAGTACACTATATGCTTAATAAGGACCTTGGGTTTAATAAGGAAAATTTAATGGTAATTAGCAGGGCAGGAGCACTGGGTGAAAAGCAGCAAACATTTATTGATGAAGTAGAAAAACTATCTGGTGTTGAACAGGTAAGTCATTCCACAGCAGTTCCCGGACATCCGAACAATCACAATGGTTACTGGATGGAGGGTCAGAGTAGTGATAAATCATACCTTATGCAAACAAACTGGTCTGATTATAATTACCTTGAAACTTACCAGCTTACTATGGCTGACGGAAGATTTTTTTCGAAAAAATTTGCTTCAGATAGCGGGGCTTGTGTAATTAACGAAAGCGCCGTAAGACAGTTCGGACTTGAAGATCCTTTTAAAGTAAGATTTATGCAACCTGGTGATGAAACGCAGCAATGGACCTATTTGAAGGTTATTGGTGTAGTGAAGGATTTTCATTATCAATCTTTGCATGACAGGATCTATCCGCATATTTTTATTCTTTATCCTAACCGGTGGAACTGGGGTTTTATTTCTTTACGTCTAAATCCTGGCAATATTCAAAATACTATTGTTCAAACAGAAAAACTATGGCAACAATTTTCAGACAATGATCCTATGGTTTACTTTTTTATGGACAAGGATTTTGAAAGACTTTATGCTGAAGATAAACGGACCGGGACACTTGCATTATTATTCTCTGTTCTTGCTATACTAATAGCAAGCCTGGGATTATTTGGTCTGACGTCTTTTACCGCCGAACAACGAACAAAAGAGATTGGTATAAGGAAAGTGAATGGAGCCAAAGAGATGCATATTTTGTGGCTTCTTACAAAAGAGGTTGCAATATTGGTTTGTATTGCAACATTGATTGCATGGCCGGTAACTTATTTTGCAATGAAAAGCTGGTTGCAGAATTTTTACTTCCGAATCAACCTGACACTTTTTGAGTTTATTATATCTCTATTAATTACTCTGGCAATTGCGTTGCTAACAATTAGTTACAGGGCGCTAAAGGCAGCAAATACCAATCCGGCTGATGCCTTAAGGTATGAATAAAAACCGGGCCAATTTTTAGGAATTCACCTTTTCATGGTTCTTCAGGACAACATGTTGTTATTCTGGAATATTGGATGAGGTGGTGAGACCTGACAGCATCCGGAAGACCTGGCAGAGTCTGTGAAGGGAGAGGCTGACAATAGGAACAAGTTGTACACTATCGAACAACTTATGTAATAAAACCGTACATTACCCACAAATTCATTTTCCGAATAATTTTCTATTAATTAGCTGCTTATGATTTTTGGCATAATAAATGATTGGTTTCTGCTGAATAATTAAGTTAAACTTAAATGCTTAGAAATTATTTCCTTACCACATTACGGTTTATCAGGCGATCGCCTATGTTTTCTTTGATCAATATTATTGGACTTTCTGTGGGTTTAGCTGTAGGTATTCTGATTATTTTATATGTTTTTAATGAACTAACTTATGACCGGTTTCATGAAAATGCAAAACGTTTATACCGGGTGAATATGATCGAACATCGTGAAGATGCTATTACTAATTATGGTATTACTACGGCTGCAGTAGGCCCTTCAATGGAGGATGAATTAACCGGGGTTGAGCAAACGGTACGGATTTCATATCCTGAAGAAGCACAATTTAGTTATCAACAGCATACATATCATGCTAAGTCAATAACCTATACTGATTCGTCTTTTTTCGATGTGTTTTCTTTTAAACTGTTAATTGGTGATCCCTCAGAAGCTTTAACAGCACCTTATTCTGTAATTCTCACGAATTCATTAGCCAAAAAGATATATGGAAATAAAAATCCTGTTGGCGAAGAGTTAATACTTGATAATCAAGAAGTTCTTGAGGTTAAAGGGGTTATTGAAGATCCTCCGTCAAACTCCCAGTTGCAGTTTGAAGCACTTGTGTCATTCATAACCCTGGAGCAGCGTGATGATATATTTATAGACTGGGATGGCGGATGGAATTATTATACCTATGTACTGCTGACAAAAGGAGTTGAACCGGAGTACATCATAAATCAAACGGAACCATTTCTTGAAAAACATATAAATAATAAATACAGGCAATTTGGTCTATCCCTCGAAATGAAGCTAACCCCTATGCTTAAATTACATTTACATTCTGATGCAGAGGCTGAGCTTGAAACCAAAGGAAGCCTTACTAATATTTATGTTTTTTCTGCTGTTGCTTTTTTTCTTATTCTTATCGCTTCCTTCAATTTTGTCAGTCTCTCCACAGCATTGGCTACAAAGCGTGCTAAAGAGGTTGGAATGCGTAAAGTAACCGGGGCACAACGGTCACAACTTATTTCACAATTTCTGAGTGAATCTGTGTTTTTCAGTCTTTTGGCTTTGATAATCGGGCTAACCCTGGTTGAGCTCCTTCAGCCTTTCTTCAATACACTTGTTAATAACAATCTTGGACTTTACCATGCCGGCAATGGATTATTAATTGCAGGAATTGTGCTACTAGCCCTCTTTACGGGATTGTTATCGGGAATGTATCCTGCATTTCATCTTTCGTCTTTTCGGCCTTTACAGGTGATACAGGGAAATATTCGTAGTTCAGGACGAAAAGGTTTTAGGAATATTCTCGTGACTATCCAGTTTCTTATCTCCTCGGTTTTGATAATAATGACCGGTACGGTTTATTTACAGCACAGGTTTATGGAAAAAAAAGATATTGGTTATAACCGTGAAAATTTGGTAGTGGTCCCGTTATTGACAGATATCAGCAGGAAAAACTATTCCCTCCTGAAGTCTGAATTTAACAATATTCCTTCAGTGCAGGCTTCGGGAGCCTCTTCGGCTGTTCCGGTAGACGGACTTACTTCCAATGGCTATTTCCCTGAAGGGTTTGAAACGCCTCTTATGTTCAATGCACTTGATATTGATGAAGATTACATTGAAGCCATGCAAATTCAGATAGCAGACGGACGGAATTTTTCAGCTGACCATCCTTCTGATAAGGAGGCTTTCCTGATAAATGAAACCCTGGCAAAGGAAGTAGGATGGGAAAACCCGGTTGGGAAAACTATCCGCAGGGATGGAATACATACTGTGATTGGAGTGGTGAAGGATTTTCATTTTGCATCAATGCATAATCCCATCAGACCGTTAATAATAACGAATAAACCCTGGAAGGATTTTTCAACATTGACTGTCAGGCTAAATACAAATGATCTGCAAAAAACCATCGAAACATTAGGAGTGGCATGGGAAACGATTAATCACGGAGAGCCATTTACTTATTATTTTCTGGCTGACCTGTATGATACCATGTACTATCCGGAGAAGCAGTTCGGACGAATGTTCTTGTCCTTTTCTTTTTTGTCATTGTTGATAGCTGCACTTGGGCTATTAGGTCTGGCTGCCTATACTACAGAGCAGCGAACCAAAGAAGTAGGTATCCGGAAGACAATGGGAGCTACTTCAGGAGATATCATTGTTCAGTTCAGTTCTGAATTCACCAGGTTTGTACTTCTTGGTAATTTGCTGGGTTGGCCGCTGGCTTACATGGCAATCAGGAAATGGATGACAGATTTTGCTTATCATATCAATATACCCTGGTGGTTATTTGTTTTTAGTGTGACTTTTAGTCTCCTTATTGCTGTTGCTGCAGTCTGGCTGCGTACTTCACGGACAGCAAATCTTAATCCGGCTATAACACTGAAATATGAATAAAAATATCATTATTCATATTATTTAAGACCCGGCAGAAAAATTCATAGAATTCATGAATTTTTCAGGTTAGAAATAATTATTTTTTCTATTTTGTTTTGCCGTTAAGGATAAACCTGTCATAAATAAACAGTAAAATGGCAGTTCCCACTGCTATACCTGAATAGATCATCCATATATTCGCGGGATGGTACTGGTCCCAGAGGTATTGGGTCAATTCTTTGTTATTCAGCCCCATTAGCTCCTGTGCGCGATTAATATAATCATTTTGTGTGAAAATATCTGAAACAGCAGGTATATCCAGCCCCTGAATTGCAACTTCCTTTTTTAACAGAGTAAACTTTTCGGAAATGTTGGCATATATATCCCCGGAAAGAATACCTGCAAACCAGTGGCCCAGGCCTAATGGAAGAAATGAAGTGCCCATGTACAATGCTTTTTTATTCATTGGAGCAATACGTCCAACATATTCAGTGTACTTGGGAGAGCTGGCCATTTCGCCAATGGAAAACACCAGTATGCCAAAGATCATTAACCAGGAGAAACGGGTTGTAAACATAAAGAAAAGTCCTGCGCTTAAAATGATTATCCCGGTGATCATGGCATTTAATGGTCTGAATTTCGTTGCTACCGAGGATATTAATAATTGAAATAAAATAATGAAAAAGGCATCCAGGCTTGTAATGGTTATTGGTGTAATTGCTCCTTCTTTTAACCCAAGACTTATTGAAAGAGCATCCAGATCAACCCAGTCATTCAAAAATATCGGGAATGAATAATAAAGTTGATTAAAAGCAGTCCAGAAGCCTGCCATTATTAACAGGAACAATACATATTTGTAGTCAAGTAGAGTGATATAAATATTTCTGAAAGCTTCAAGAATATTCTTAACGGATGAAACATTGCTCTTTTCCCGTTTTGGTTCTTTAAAAAAGAAGAATACAAAAATATAATTTATCCCGATTGTTATGATTGACATTAGAAATACATAATTCCAGCTAATGTTATAAACCAGTCCACTAATAAATGGACCGATAAAGCCACCTATATTGATCATCATGTAGAATATTCCGAATCCAAGAGAAGATGTTTCTTTATTAGTTGTTTTAGCTATCATAGCAGATACAATAGGCTTAAAAAGAGCTCCCCCAACAGCCAGGTAGATATAAGCGAAGAATATTGCCTGGTACGATTCAAAAGTCCCCATCATAAAATATCCTGACACATACATTGTAAAAGAGAGAATCAACACTTTTTTATATCCGATCCTGTCAGCAATAGCACCGGTGATGAGTGGCAGGACATACAGCAACATTGATCCTGTGCCAATAATCAATCCTTTTTGTGCTTGTGAAAAACCCAGTGCTCCGGTATCTTTCGAGAGTGTTAGATATAGTGCGAGGGCATTATAAAACCCGTACCATGCCCATCGTTCGAATAATTCCATGATATTCGAAACCCAGAAAATCCGCGGAAACTTCCGTATTGAATGTGTAAATGAACTCATATTGTACTTTATTTTGATATAATTAAAACATCCTTAAAATCTTAAAGACAAACAACTCAATCCACCATCCATCTTTTGGAATTCAGACATATCTAAAACGATAAGCGGTATATTAAGTTGCTTAAGTTTTGACTGTGTTTCCGGGAATCCTTCTGCAACCAGCAAATAATCATTGATCCTGATAATATTGGCAGCATATGCTTCTTTTTCTGGAACAACAATTTTGCCCCAGTCTTTTAGTACCGGATTGTTTAGAAATTGTTCATGTATCAGTAGATAATTATCACCAATGTAGTTAAGCCCTGATTTAAGATGAAGTGTATGGTTAACTTCAATGAATGATGATGAATATCCATACTCAGAGAGGATAGATTCAAGTTGTTTGACACCTTCATGGTTTGTCCTTTCTGAGATACCAATGAAAAAATGATTTCCTGCCTGACATATATCACCCCCGTCAACAGTTCCCGGTTCTTTAATATAAACCAGCGAACGGTATTTGCTAATTGATTCTTCAATGATTTTTTCCTCACCTCTTCTTCGCAGGTCTCCCGGCCTGGCAATAACAGCAATCTTCCCTGTAATAATTGCTGTATCTTCAACAAATACTGAATCTGGGAAAGAAGGGGCAGCTTCTAAGCGTTCAACAGTAAGTCCGCATTTTTCAAGTGTCCGGCAATATGTTTCATGTTGTTTAAGTGCGAGTGTGATATCAGGTTTACCGAGATTTGATGTAGTAATACCTTCGCTGTAACTGATCCCGGGTTTTTGTACAATAGCATTTGAAAAATTCATCTGTGTTATATTTTTTCATAGAAGAAGGAAGTTTTATCAGATGCCTGGTCGTAAGTGTAAATTTCTTTTTCAGGATATTCAGCAAAAAGACTGGCAAGGGCAAAATCGCCGATACACATTGTGCCATGTGCCAGCAGGCATATAGAAAAACCCCATGAATATGGTGGCTGAATATAAATACTGGCTGTTGCAAGTGCAAGACTCAGAACAATAAATGGGGTAAACGCAAGCCTGTAAAAACTGTTTCTGTTTAGTACGAAATGATCGGCTGTAACATAAAAGATATATTGCTTCAGGTCAGCACCGAACTTTATTTTAGTAGCTCCTTCAAATAGATAGACGAGACCGTGAATTCCTTCATGAACAGGAACAAGCAGAACAGGGTACAGGATAAAACCCAGAAACAGTTGCCAGAGGGTAGTAATCGCATCCCATGATCCGGGTATAATCTGGAAAGTGATGATTCGCAGTAAATAAGCAAGAAAAATAATATTTACTCCAAAGTATAGGTATGTAACCTTATTTTTCTTCCAGATATAACGAAACACAAACGGAACCACATTTTCATGCTCAACTGAAGTTATAAGACGGAATCTTCGTTCATCCTTCAGATCACTCACCTGTATCTTGCTTCCTGGTGTTTTCATTGTGTAAAACATGAACATAACTTAGCAAAGTAACTAAAAAGGTTATTACTTAATCAAATGAAACTTCTAAATTTTTAAAATTGAAGATTAAACCTTATATTTTTCGACACAACTTTTAGATACTTAACCTGAAGAGAAGTAAAAAGAGCCATTAGGTAGTCATTTGTCATACAACACATTAAGGGAATACAGAATAACGTTCGTGAAGCGAATAACAAGTACATCCGAATATGAGTATTTACTTGCTGTTTTTGTATATTAATTAATAATTTTGTAAATTCCCAAGTTTTGAATCTGGAAAATAAAAGTGTTGAAACAGGGGAAATTCTGTGAATTTTCCGGATTTGCGGTTTTGGTTAATAAATCCTGGTTCTAAAATCTTTTCTTCGAAAACTGCAAGTCAGGTATTGTTATTTATACTGGTAGCTCTGTAGAAGTACTTACTTATCCGGCAATTCAAAAAACATAATGCAGAAAACTAAAAATTTAACATGATGAAAAAGATTGCGTATTTATTATCAGTTAAAATCAGCTTTATTGCAGTATTTTTATGTTTATTCTTTAATGTTAAAGGTCAGGAAATTACATTTGATCCGGTTGATTCAACAGAGAATGTATCGGTAAGTACCGAAATTATAATAACATTAAGCGATTCTGCCTATAATACAAATAGTACAGAATTAACAAGTACAAATATTGATGCACTAATTATTTTTAGAGAGGGTGGAAAAGAAGGGATTGCTGTACAATTTGATGCAACAATAAACGATACTAAAAATACAATAACGGTTACTCCAGGTAATTCTTTGACAGAAAAAGCAACCTATTATGTTTCTGCTGGCAATGGTATAACAAGTGATAATGGAATTTTTCCAGAAACAGAAATTATTTTCTTTACCGAGGACAATACATCACCGGTAGTTACTATTTTCCCAGATGATGGTGATAATAATGTTCCTGATACAGTTGAAATATATATAGCTTTTGATGAACCGGTCAGGAACCTTGACAATACCGGTTTGTCTGGAGATCTGTCCTCAATAATAGTATTTACAGAAAATGATCAATATGGTAATGCTGTAGGATTTACTACACAGATCAATGAACTAAAAGATTCTATTTTAATTATCCCGGATAGTCCGCTCCAAAGTGGTTATACATATTTTATTAAAGTAAATTCTGTTGAAGACAATTCTGATAATGCTATAGACACAACTGCAGTAACTTTTTCTATGGCAGATTTTGCTGCGCCCATTCCTGCATTTAATCCTTCTAATAATGCTGTTGATGTTCAGGTTACCAGTTTGTTGACAATCAAATTTGACGAACCGGTTAGGTTGCAAAATAACATCCCTGTATCAAATGATAATCTTGGTTCATTAATTATTTTAAAATTGGGTGATGAAAATGGTGAAAATGTAGGATTTACAGCTACAATAAATATAACTAAAGATTCAATTACTATTAATCCGACCTCAGACTTATTGAGTGAGCAAATATATTACTTTGGATTTGATGGTTTAGCATTCGAAGATAATGTAAACAATTCTGTTCCTGCTAATTATATTGAATTTACAGCCGAAGATATTGGGCCAAGGGTTTCCTTTTATCCTGAAAATGGTGCAACTGGATTTGACGTTGATAAAACCATTACAATCGCATTTAATAAAGCCGTTCGTAATTTAGATAATAGTGCAGTTGACAGTACTTCGGCAAAAAGTTTAATTACGTTTAAAGAGGATAATATCAATGGTTCGGATGTATATTTCAAAGCTGGTATAAATGCTACTTTTAATACAATAACAGTAACACCATCTTCAAATTTAAAGGATTTACAAACTTATTATTTGGCAATAAGTGCCTCTGTTGAGGATATAAATGATAAAGCTATTCAAGCCCAAAGTATTGGGTTTACCACAAAAGATGCAACAGGCCCGCAGATAACATTTAACCCTGCTGATGAAGCTACTGATGTCCAGATATTACCCAATTTACTAATAGTTTTTAATGAACCCGTTAGAAATATTGATAATACAGAAATAACGGATCAGGATTTAAGTACTTACTTATTATTTAAAGAAACAGACCAGAATGGTGCAGATGTTGGCTTTTCAGCTACAATAAATGGGACAAAAGATACCATTACTGTATTACCAAACCAGGATTTAAATAGTGAAGCTGTGTATTATTTGAAAGTATTGGCAAATTTCGAAGATATTTCGAATAATGTCAATTTAACAGGTAGTATTTCGTTCACAACTGAAGATGCTACATCTCCGGTTGTTGACATTATCCCGGCTGATCAATCAACAGATAATTCAATATATTGTGATGTTGTTTTAACTTTTGATGAACCGGTGAGATATATTAACGATTCACCAATTTTAAATGCAAACCTTGGAAATTCAATCATATTCAGAGATAGTACAAATCATCAGGATGTTCCTTTTACAGCTACAATAAACGATACCAGGGATGAAATAGTAATTACACCAACTGGATCGTCATTAACAGGAGAAACAAATTATTATGTTGAATTAGACGCAGTTGAGGATGATTATGATAATGCTACAGGCTTAAATACGTCATTTTTCACAACTGAAATTGTTGGGGCATATGTTACTTTCAGTCCTGCTGAAGGAGACACAATGGTTTTTCCTTCAGATAATATTACTATTACTTTCGACAGGGATATTACATTAGCAGGTGGAGACCCAGCAACAGATGCTAATATTGATGCTCTTATTACTTTAAGAGATACAACAAATGGTACAGATGTAGCTTTTGATGCAACTATAAACGCATTAAAAACCATTATTACCATTAATCCAACAGCTGATTTAGAAGAAATAACTGAGTTTTATATTGCAATTGGAGCTAGTTTTTATGATGGCAATAATAAACCTAATGCACAATCAGATATAATATTCAAAACAAAATCTGTAACACCGCCGGAATTAACATTCGATACTTCAGCAATATGGAACGGAGATATTACAGTTTCGTTTGATAAATACATTAGAAAATCAAATGATGATTCGGAGATTACAAATGATAATGTTGACTCGTTTATAACATTTATTAAAACATTTGACAGCTCACCTCAGAATTTTACAGCTTCAATTAATGATGAAAAAACATTAATAACAATAACACCTGAATCAACAATTTTAGGTAATACTGAATATAAATTAACAGTTAGCAATAATATTGAGGATGTTTACGACAATAGTATTGTTGAAGAAAGTGTTACTTATATCACAGGATATAAACCTGTTTCATTAATTGTTGACAAAATAGGAGCAGGTGCAGATGAATATGCCACAATCCCGGAAGCAATTACTGCAGCAACTTCTACTGATACTATTAAAGTAATTG
>JAGGXD010000145.1 GCA_021163295.1 Bacteroidales bacterium | reverse complement strand
GACGTATTCATAAATATTATCATTTTTCAATATTTATGAATAGTACAGGCTAACCATGACTGGGGAAAATCAATAGTTAAGAACTTCTCAACTATTGATTATTCTTACGTCAGCAGAAAAATTCATAGAATTTATGAATTTTTCAGGTTAAATAACCTGGCAAAGGAGTACGAAAACTTTTATGCTCAATGAGTTTCAATTTTCAAGAGTACTTTGATGAATTAAATGGTGGGGATGTAATATTTTCCTACAAGGGAAGTATTACTACGGGTTTGATAAATAGCGTATTAGATACTGTTGAATCAAAGCTTCAGGATTCTGATGAGCAGTCAAAAATAAGAAAGAAAGTTTATAACGTTCTGGTAGAGGGCTTACAGAATTTATATCATCACAATGATGATTTGCCAAATTTTTACAAAGAGAAATTTGAAGATGGTTTTGGCGTCTTAGTTATTAAGAAACTTGGTGATAGTTATAAAATTTCAACAGGAAATTTTATTTTTACCAGTAATATCAAAGAACTTAAAGGTAGGATTGATAAGATAAATTCATTATCGAAAGAGGAATTAAAGGAGGAGTATAAGAATATACTTAATAACCAGAAAATGTCGGCAAAAGGTGGTGGAGGTCTTGGATTAGTTGATATTGCCCGCAAAACAGGAAATAAACTCAGTTATATGTTTCATAACTTTGATGAGAGGTATTATTTTTTTAGTCTCGATATATCTATTTCAAATTAATTATTTTAGAAATTTTTAAAGATTCATAATATGGAACCAATTTCATTTGAAGGAACCCCGAAAACACCCACTGTTAATTTTAATCCTGATACTGGGATTGTTGAAATTAAAGGGAGATCTATTCCTGAAAATTCTATTGAATTTTACAAACCATTGGTTGATTGGCTTGAGGAGTATAAAGACAATGCACAACCAATGACCAAAGTAATTATTCAACTGGAGTATTTTAACACCAGTTCGTCAAAATGTATACTTGATGTTTTTAAGAAGCTTGAGGCTGTACATAAGGCGAAAAACCCGGTTGAAATTCATTGGTACTATGAAGAGGATGATGAAGATATGTTGGAAGCAGGTGAAGATTATGAGTCGATTATCAGGGTCCCTTTTAAGATGGTCGAAATTGTTGAGTAAGAATAATTTTAATATAAAAAAAAGGGAGGTTGTGTGACCTCCATTTTTTTTTAAATATTTTGATTAATCCCCAGACTTAAAGCCAATTTGTTCAAAAAGATCAAGTCCCCTTTTTAGCAATCTTTTATGCAGAACAATATATAGGAGTATGGTAGAAATCCAGATGATCAATACATTTATCCATAATGTAGGGAAATATTTGCCAAATAATTGCTTGGTTGGAGCATAGAAATGTGCTTTAACAAGCGGATACTCAGGATCAAGATATATAGGATTCCACTTTTGAATAAATTCCCCCTTGAATTCTATAATTCTGTCTTTTTCTTTCTCATTTGTAACAAACTCTGTAAGCTGGTCGTTTGAATGCTGTCGTTTTAATTCTAAAAAAGCCTCTTTATTCTCCTTTTCCAACCCTGATATTATTTTATCCTTTCTGTCATTAGCATTATTAAATAGGGCGATATAGTACTTTTTATTAATTCTTAAGTATTCTTCAGTAGCATCTATAACTTCAGAAGTAATCTTTTCCGGAAATAAATAATCAAAATATTCAAATTTTACTTTTGGATTACTTATTAATTCTTTGCCAATTTCATTTCGAAGAACTAACAAATCTTGTGAGAAACTTTTCATATCTTTTTCGTCCTTATCTATTGCCCGGGATAAATTACTGGTTTTCTTTGTCATTTCATTATACCAGTATGTTTTTTTATAATTGGCTTTACTCATTGCTTTATCATAAGCATAAAACTGTTTCTGGTAATCATTATTTTTAAATTGATAAACAGCCAGTGCTTCGTATCCCCATCTTGCATGTATAAATTCTCCATAAAAAGGAATTTGTTTTGGGGATGACAAAACAGGATTTAACTTTTCAAATTTTACCATGACCCCACTGAGTATCATCTGTGGAATGAGCAGGATAGGAATGAGCATGTAAATGGTTACCACAGTCTTGAAACTGTCAGAAATAATAAGGCCAAGCATATTAGACGAAGCCCAGACACTGAACATCACTATCCAATAAGCAAAATACATACCTTTAATCTCAATAATAGTATTACCAACCATTACAAAAGCAAATGCCTGAATGGCTGATATTGCGAATAACACAGCTACTTTTGAGAATAAATAACTGGTCCAGCTTAAGTTAAGGAATGCCTCTCTTTTTAGTATTTTCCTGTCTTTAATAATTTCTTCAGCACTTACCATAAGTCCCATAAAAAAAGCAACAATAATCGACATGAAAATGAAAATAGGTAAATTGCTGTTATCCAGAAGCGTGTATCCTATTTGATTAGTGGGACTTTCATTCCAGTATTTAATCAGGAAAGCCAGGGCAAAAGCTAATATCGGTGCTTCCATCAAAGTAATAACAAGATATTGAGTGTCAGCGAGCTTAGATAAAACATCTCGTTTAACAAAAATTGCGAATTGTTTAAATTTATTGGGTGTTTTGAAGTGTATTTCCGGAATTTCTTCAGCCGGTTCTAACTTTTCATCATCTTTTTCTAATGATTTTTTGTAAAAGTCATTCCATTCAGAAGGTGATATCTTTCTGGTATTGGTTATTTTTCCATATTCGTCCAGCACATTCGATTCGACAATATTGAATACCTGTTCCGGATTTACATTACCACATTCTGTACATTCACTTTCGTTCCAGTTTGCATGATGTGCTTTTTCTTTGAAATAAATGATTGATTCAATGGGATCGCCGTTATATATTAAATAACCTCCTGTATCAAGAATAATAAGCTTGTCAAACATCTTGAAAATATCAGAAGAGGGTTGATGAATAACAACAAAAATAAGCTTTCCTTTAAGTGCCAGTTCTTTCAATAGATCAAGAATGTTTTCTGAGTCACGCGATGAGAGCCCTGAAGTTGGTTCATCAAGAAACATTACTGATGGTTCACGAATTAATTCAAGCGCTATATTTAACCTTTTTCTTTGCCCGCCACTAATTTTTTTATTAAGTGGACTTCCGACCTTCATGTCTCTGATTTCAAATAATCCAAGGTTTTTCAGAACCTTGTGAACACTCTCAATAATTTCTTCTTCTGTATAATTACCAAAACAAAGTTTTGCATTATAAAGCAAATTCTGGTAAACTGTAAGTTCTTCAATTAACAAATCGTCCTGTGAAACAAAACCAATAAGACCTTCAATCTTTTCAGATTCTCTATGGATATCTACTCCATTTATAAGTACTTGCCCGGCAGTCGGTACATTTGTGCCATTCAGAACAAATAACAAGGTTGATTTGCCAGCGCCACTTGCACCCATTATACCAACGAGTTTGCCAGATTCTTCATTAAAACTTAATTTATGTATACCCAACTTTCCTCCTTTAAATTTGTATTCAATATCCTTAACCTCGTATACAATTTTTGATTCTTTAAGTTCTGGTCTGAATTGACTAATAATATCGCTATAGTAAATGGGTTGTGTTTTTGGGTCGCGGATAGAGGAACCCGGATTAAACACAATTACCCTGTCTTCCTGGAGAAGTTGCCCATTCATATAAAGTTCACTGTCTCCCATATATCTTAAAACATACATGTTCGCAGAGAGTACATTGAGAACCCTGATCTGTCCAATTAATGATTTAACAACAAGATGTTTTGTATTCGGGTGGGTAAAATCTTCCTTATTGTCAAGAATTAGAACATTGGGAGAATCTGGAAGTTTGTCGAAATTAAATAATACAAATGATTCAATGGTGTGGTATTCTTCTGCCGAAATATTAAAAGTGTCTGAAACAGTATTAATGAATTCCAGTTCCTGATCTGTTACTTCATCTTCATCAGATTTTGAAAATTCGAATAACTGGATAAGTACAATTATTTTCTGTTGTTGAGTGAGTTGATTGTTGATTTCAGTACATATCTTTAAAACCTTTACAGAACTTGCTGAAATTTGTCTTCTTTGTTTTCCTTTTTCCTTTTGTTTATTTTGATAAATATTATAGAATTCATCAAAAACCTCAATGTATTCCTTTACCAATTCCTGGTTAAGTTGATTGCGCAAAAATGTCTCAACAACTGTTCGCCTGTCTGTATCATTACTGGCAGGCCTTGCAATTATTGCAAAAAGTTGCATTAGAGCTTTTAATATTTGTTCACTCATAATATATCAGTTTATGATGACTAAAATACTTATAAAATTCTGAATTTATTAAAAAAATATGATCATTTTAATACAAATCCGGCAAATATCGGTAAAGCAAGTAAGTAAAAAACATTAAAACTAT
>JAGGXD010000210.1 GCA_021163295.1 Bacteroidales bacterium | reverse complement strand
GGCAAGCAGTACATAAAGCAACCGCCAATCCACGGCTTTTGGGAGCACAAACGGGAGCTGTTGCACTGCTGCATACCTGGACACAAACATTAATGTATCATCCGCACATCCATATGATTGTACCGGCAGGAGGACTATCTGAAGACCAGGTTGAATGGGTCAGCAGTGGGTATAAGTTCTTTGTCCCCATTAAAGTGATTTGAAAAATTTTCAGGGGAATATTATGCCGATATATTGAAAAGGGAATAAAAGATGGAGACATTATGTTGCCGCAGGATATTAACTGGAATAAAATTAAAAATAAGCTTTATGAAAAAAACTGGATTATCTATGCCCAAAAACCGTTGGGTGGGGTGAACAGTGTTTTACAATACCTGGGAAGGTATGCTCATCGGGTTGCAATATCAAATAGCAGGATAGTAGAATTAAAGGAAGGAAATGTTTCTTTCCGGTATAAAGACAACCGAAACCATGGAGTTCAGAAAATAATGACTATTCAATCCGTTGAATTTATCCGGAGGTTTTTGCAACATATCCTGCCTAATAATTTTTACAAGATCAGGTATTACGGAATATTGGCATCGGTACATACTAGTTCGTTAAGGGAGCAATGCCTGGCACTTATCGGAAAGATAACCTTTTTGTCAAAGCTTGAAGGCCTCAGTGCCATGGAAGTATACGGGATAATTACCGGAAAAAATACTGCTCTGTGTCCTTGTTGTAAAAATGGAAGGATGGAAATAGTACATCGAATCCCGATACCCGATAACTAAAAAATAAATAATAAAACGTTCTTTGATAACCCTCTAAAAATTAAACGGCAATATGTTCGTAATGTAAAAATTATGTCTGAAAACTACTTGAAATGTGCTAACAATAAAATAATTGTGTCACTTTCACCGGATTTTTTATTAATCTTCCTTCAAAGAAACACATCTTCAACAAATAGAATAAAATCCAACAATAAAATATCCATAGTACGGCGGCATTGTCCAACTATGTTTTATCCTTCATTCTGATTACAAATTTTTTATATAACTTACACTTATTTAAATCTGGTTACGATTTTACATTAACGAAGGATAAAACACTTTTACGTTTATGCCCAATGCCAAAAATGACCCTGTGCAATGAATGAAACAAGAATAAAATCAAACTGAAAACCCACCTCGCAAATAGCACATTTGGTTTTTTTGCTGACACACACAAAAAGCCAACACTAAAAAACCAAAAGAGCTATTTATTGCCAACCCACCCAGTAATATTGAGAACATTTTTTATATTGAAAAACGAGATATTAAATATAAATGACTAATTTAGCATTTCAATATATTACTAACTGATGAACAGAATAAAAGAAGTACTGGAAGAAAAAGGAATTAAGCAAATTTGGTTAGCTGAAAAGCTGAACAAAAGCTACAATATGGTGAATGGTTATGTGCAAAACAGACAACAACCAAGACTGGAAATATTAATGGAAATTGCTGAAATCCTCGATGTAGATGTAAAAGATTTAATCATCTCAAATAAAAAAGATTAAAATAAATGTTTGAACAAACTTTTAAAAATATAGACGATATTCTTCACAAAGACGCAGGTTGTGGAAGCGAATTGGATTATGTAGAACAAACATCCTGGATATTGTTTCTGAAATATTTGGATGATTTAGAAAAAGATAAGCAGACAGCAACCGAACTTTCTGGAAAAACCTACACCAAAATAATTGAACCAAAATATCAATGGCCTTCTTGGGCAGCTCCGAAATTGGATAACGGAAAAATTGACCATAATGCAATGACAGGAGATGACCTTGTGGATTTTGTAAACGGTGAATTATTTCCATACCTGAAAAAATTTAAAACCAATGCCGAAAATGCAAATACAATTGAATACAAAATTGGAGAGATTTTCAGCGAATTAAAAAACAGAATACAAAGCGGTTACAATCTGCGTGAAGTTGTAAACTACATTGACGAACTTCGTTTTAGAACTCATAAAGAAAAGCACGAAATGAGCCACCTTTACGAGGGGAAAATTAAAAATATGGATAATGCAGGGCGTAATGGTGGTGAATATTATACACCACGTCCATTGATTAAAACAATAGCAAAAGTTGTAGCTCCCGAAATTGGAAAAACTATTTATAACGGTGCGGTTGGTTCTGCAGGTTTCTTAGTGGAAGCCTTTGGTTATTTGGCAAAAAGCAAAAAACTATCAACTGATGATACCGAAACATTACAGAAAAACACCTTTTACGGCAAAGAGAAAAAATCGCTTGCCTATATTATTGGTATTATGAATATGATTTTGCACGGAGTAGAAGCCCCAAATATTATTCATACAAACACACTTGCTGAAAACTTAGCAGACATACAAGAAAAAGACCGATACAATATTATTCTGGCAAATCCTCCATTTGGAGGAAAAGAGAGAGCCGAAGTACAACAAAATTTTCCAATAAAAACAGGCGAAACAGCAAGTTTGTTTTTACAGCATTTTATAAAAATATTGAAAGCAGGCGGAAAAGCAGGCGTTGTAATTAAAAATACTTTTTTAAGCAATACCGATAATGCTTCTATTGCCTTGCGTAAAGAACTATTAAGCTCTTGTAATCTACATACCGTTTTAGATTTACCGGGCGGAACATTTACAGGTGCTGGAGTAAAAACCGTTGTGTTGTTTTTTGAAAAAGGACGCTTAACTAAAAAAACCTGGTTTTATCAGTTAAATTTGGATAGAAATCTCGGCAAAACAAATCCACTAAACGAAAAAGATTTAGCCGAATTTGTAGAACTGCAAAAGACACAAGCAGAAAGCGAAAACTCTTGGACGGTAAATATTGCAGATATTGACCATTTAACTTTTGATTTATCGGTTAAAAACCCAAACAAAAAAGATTATTCCATAATAAGGGAACCAAAAGAAATACAGGCTGATATAAAAGAAATTGAAAAAACAAGCCACCTACTATTTAATAATATTGATAGTTCTCTAAAAAGTATTTTCAATAATATATCGGCTGAATTTCCTTTAACTCGAATTGGAGATGTTTGTAAGGTTATTGCGGGGCAATCACCACAGGGGAAGTATTACAACAAAGAAAGTATAGGGTTACCATATTCTATCAAGGGAAAAAGGAATTTAATAACAAATTTATTGGTAACCCTACGACTTGGACAACAAAAATCACAAAAGAGGCAATTAAAGATGATATTCTGATGTCTGTAAGGGCTCCTGTTGGTCCAGTAAATATTGCTACTGAGAAAATTTGTATTGGTAGAGGTTTAGCAGCAATAAGAGCATCAAATCAATTGAATGTGGATTTTTTGTATTAT
>JAGGXD010000082.1 GCA_021163295.1 Bacteroidales bacterium | reverse complement strand
TGCGGGAACAGGTTGACAAGATCATTGACCGTTACCATAAAAACGCCATTGACACCTATACGGCTATTGTTGAATTATACGAACATGCCCGTGAACTCCAGAATGAGGACAAACGCAAAAAGGAACTCGGACTATCGGATGAGGAGCTGGCTTTTTATGATATTTTAGCCCGGCACAAAGATTCGATCAAGGAATATGATTTGATTAAAGAGCTGGTAAAAAAGGTTTCAAAGGCAGTAGTTAAACATCTGGAGTTAGACTGGCACAAAAAGGAATCGGCAAGAGCCGCTATTCGTCTTGCCGTAAAAAAAGTTCTGCGGGGCAAAGTTCAGATATCCGTACTCAAAGAGATCCTCTCGGAAGTCATAGTGCAAGCCGAGGGACAGTATAAAGAATGGCCAATGGTGGGGTGAACCCTACCCGACTGTGTCATTCAGGCGGGGGTGTGCTGGCCTTAGTTTACTTGTTATGAAAAGGTCATAAACACTGTCGAGTTATTTTCAATTGAGTTAATTTCTCGACATATTTCACCAAATGCTCTTATTGACTCGTCTTGTTGTAAATCTTCTTCATTAACTATGTTGTCATTAATAGATGAATCTTTTTGGTGAAACTTTTCAACTTCCTTAAAGATTATTGAAAAATCTCTATTCTTTTCTTTTTTTATTGGTTCCATAGTAATATTTTTTATAAAACAACCTTAAGACCAGTTTGTGCTTCAAGTTGCAATCTCAATGGTGTCAAATTTGTTTGTGTTCCGCAATTTGGACAAATAAAATTGTCATCCTTTGGGTAGAGAACAGACGATGCTTCAAGTTTAACGTTTTTATCCAAATTTAATTGTATTTTATATTTAGATGTACATTTAGGGCAAATAAAATCTGCATGTGCTGCCTGTGCTTTAATATTTTTACGTACAGGAATAGGCGGTAAGGCTGCTTGACTTATTGATTGATAAATTTGAGAATAACAAGTTTCAAAAATTTTATAAATACCAGTCAAGTCAAAAGTCATTCTTAGTAGAGTATAATATCTTTCAATTGCATCATTTAACTCAATATTGGTTGAATAGTCATAAATCTGAAGTCTCATTTCCTGAAGATCCTTAATTCTGATAGATCTTCCATGCGTTAACCAGTCTGAATGCTTACATAGCTTTTTTGCAATCTTGTTTGCGCGAGCTTTTTTTTCTTCTTGTGTTACTATATTTCCACTTGAACTATGCTTTCCCCAATATTTAAATTTATATTTTGACAGCCAGTTTTTTACAAGTGTCTTTGAGAAATTTTGAGCATTTTCAAAGTGTTGAATTTCTCCAGGTGAAATGCTTTGAAGCATTGGGATATATGCTGGATTCAATTTTCCTGTTTCAGACACTTCCTTTTTGATTTTTTCTAAACCATCTAAAAACGCATCAGCCGAAAATCGTTTACCATTACTAACAACTTGTGCGTCAATTGGACCTAATGATGAAGAATTACCCATCAGTATTTCATCACCTGCCATTGAAAAAATCGTACCTGCACTTTTAGCCATTCCTGGTATTATTATTCCAACTCTGTCATGTATTGAACGTACTAATTCAACCATGTCTTCAACTGTTTCAGCAATACCGCCAGGAGTTTCCAGAATTATATCAATTTCATTATTTTTTATATAACTTAATTGATCTTTAAATGGTATTAAGTCTGCAGGTAAAATTGATATGGGAGCTTTTCCTTTATTTGAATCACTAGCATAAACAATAGTATCCCTTTTTCGATGCTTGAAATCCTCTTCAATTGATTCTTTCTTTCTGCTGTTATTTGGTCAAAAGAAAGTTTTTTGTTGATATATCCAGAGTAAATTCCCATTCTATTTTTTTCAAAGTTATGTATTAATTTTATTCCCAACAAGTTTTTTTCATAGGCTGTCCACAACGGTTCATAAATATGGGTAAGCTAAGTTTTTCGAGCCACTCACTTGCCAGACCGGTAATATTTTTGTTAAATGTATTCATTATTGCAACTCCACAGGTTATAAGGAGTTCGGGTTGCTCTCTTTGGTATGCAAACAAAACACAACCCTCACGTGATTGTTTATGCTCGCCTGCAGCATCCAATTTGAATTGGCTAATACATCTCTACTAAAAAACGGCAGTATATATATTTTGCTGCCAAAATATTGTTTTGTATATTTGTAAAAAAACTCAATATCAACAAAGGGAAACTACATATTGTACAACTGAAAAATTGGTTTGATAAAGATCAGGTCTTTGACAATAAACAAATTGTATCATTTTACCGATCAATTGAACCTTACACAAAAGAATCTACTGTAAATTGGAGAATATACAGTTTAGTTAAAATTGGTGTGTTAACTAGAATTGGACGTGGTAAATTTATTCTTGGAAATAAGAATAATTATATTCCAGATATACCATCAAAACTAATGTCACTAAATAATAAACTGAAAAAAAAATACCCCTACCTTGATTATTGTTTATGGACATCTGCACTGTATAATGAATTTATGTTACATCAGCCGGGTAAATTCTTTTTAATAGTTGAAGTTGAAAAAGATGCAACTGAATCTGTTTTTTTCTTTATGAGAGAAAATAAATATTCTGTATTTCTTGAACCCACCAAAGAACTACTTAATAGATATATACCAGACGAAAAAGAAACCTGGATTGTGAAGTCATTGGTCTCAGAAGCTCCTGTTAACAATATTTCAGGAATGCAATCAACAACTATTGAAAAACTCTTGGTTGACTTATTTTGTGATACTGTTATTTTAGATGCGCAACAAGGGCCAGAGAGGGATAGAATACTTAAAGAAGTTTTTGAAAAGTATACGGTTAATGAAAATAAAATGCTTCGTTATGCTAATCGAAGAGGGAAGAAAAAGAAATTTAACGAATATCTAAATTTAACTTCTAAATTTCGGCAGCGAATATAATATTGCTGCCAATATATAGTGGTATGATTGACAACAAAACACTAGACATAGAATGGATAAAAGAAGTTTCTGTTAAAAACAGGAAAGTTGACAAAATACTTGTAGAAAAGGTAATACGAGCACTATATCTGCTTGAAGGACTTGCTAAAGTTGATTTGGAGTTTGTATTTAAAGGAGGAACTGCACTTATGCTTTTAATGGATTCGTCAAAAAGACTTTCCATTGATATTGACATTATTTTGTATAATGAGACAAAAGATCTTGAAAAGCTTTTTAAAGAAATTGTTTCAGAACAGTCTTTCACAAAATTTGAACTTCAAGAAAGGAGCACAAACTCAAAAATAAAAAAAGCTCATTATAAATTCTATTATAAACCAATCCACAAAACACATTCTGAGGAGGGATATGTTTTACTAGATATTTTATTTGAAAAACCAAATTATCAGAACATTATTGAATTGCCAATAAATTCTAAGTTCCTTATTTCAAATGATGAAGAAGTATATGTTCACGTTCCATCTCATGAAGACATACTCGGCGACAAATTAACGGCCTTTGCACCAAATACAACGGGAATTCCATATTTCAAAAGTGAACATAGTATGAGTATGGAAATTATGAAACAACTGTATGATATTGCTAGTCTGGTTGATGTTGTGGATGATATTGATATAGTATACAAAACTTTCGAAGTTTTCTCTAAAACAGAATTAGTTTACAGGGAAAAAGATGATTTGGATTTTGACGATGTAATTGAAGATATTATTCAAACATCATTGTGTATTGTGAGCAGAGGTGTTTCAGGAAATGGTGATTTTGGCGAACTACAAGCCGGAATCCAAAGAGTATCCCGCTTTATTTTTTCAGAACCTTTTCATCTTGACAAAGCAATAACGATGGCATCAAAAGCAGCATACATCGCTAATATCATCAGATATAATAAAAACAAAATAGAAATTTTTAATAATCCTTTACAAATGAAAGAATGGAATATCGTTGATCCTCTGTGGCCAAGACTAAACAGGTTAAAAAAGTCTAATCCGGAAGCGTTCTTTTATTGGTATAAAATACATAAGATAGTTCAAGAAAATATTGGGTAGATCGACAGTACATTAAGCAGATAATAAGACAAATAATGCATTAAAAAAATTGCATAATAAGCTACGTATGGCAGGAACTCCTGTTTAAAGGGTTGAATATATCATTGAAACAACCTTCCAGAGTCCAGCGGACCTGGAAGAGTTGTTGAAAACCCTGCTAAAGATTTGTCTAAAAATTAGAAGCCCACCTTCGTCCCGAAAAATCGGGACTACGGCGGGCGCAGTAGTCCGTAGGAGGGCCGACCGTTAAGAAATTGTCCTGTGGACAATTTTAGGGAGGAGCCAGCCTGAGGGGTGGATTGTGTAGGCGGGGTTCGATTCCTCTGCCAAAAATTTATCTAAAAAAAAGAGACGCCCGATTTGGGCATCTCTTATGATTTTGATTTTGTAGTCCGTAGGGGAATCGAACCCCTGTTACCAGGATGAAAACCTGGCGTCCTAACCCCTAGACGAACGGACCAAATGAACTTTTTTGAAGTTCGGTTTGCAAAGGTATTATATTTTTTTTTTCTGCCAACAAAAATTATCGGTAACTTTGTGCAAAAATAATAGGCAGTATGGCTCTTCCAAGTTTTTTTAAAATAAATAAAAACAGGCAATTTAATTTCATTCCACGGTATTATGATCCGCAGAAAGAGAATCTGGAGAAACGGATAAAAAGTATCGAACAGGAAATGGGAGTTAAAGAAGGAGAAGCCTACCGTCCTACTATCAGGAAAGGACAGATGAGTAATTATTTTAACAGGAAAAAAGGTAAAGCACAGAAGCAATCAAATATCCGGTTGATAATAATTCTCCTGGTACTCTTTCTTATTTCCTATTTTTTGTTCTTCTACTAATACTCCGGAAATTACATGCCCGACCTTATACATTTATTGCCCGATTCAGTTGCTAATCAGATAGCTGCCGGTGAAGTGATCCAGCGCCCCGCATCACTGGTTAAGGAACTGGTTGAGAATGCAATAGATTGTGGTAGCACGGAAATTAAGATTATTGTTAAAGATGCGGGCAGAACACTTGTGCAGATTATTGATAATGGTTGTGGTATGTCGGAAACAGATGCCCGGATGGCTTTTGAGCGCCATGCAACTTCGAAGATCAGTAAAGCAGATGATCTGTTTGCTGTATTGACCATGGGGTTTCGGGGTGAAGCTCTTGCTTCAATTGGTGCAGTGGCGCAGGTTGAGCTGAAAACCAGGAGGCAGGAAGATGAATTGGGAACCCGTCTCTGTATTAACGGATCAAAGGTTGAAACACAGGAACCGGTAAGCTGCCCCGCAGGTAGTAACTTTTCAATAAAAAACCTGTTTTATAATATCCCGGCAAGACGGAAATTTCTTAAATCAAACCAAACCGAGCTTAAACATATTATTGTTGAATTACAAAGAGTAGCTCTTTCGCATCCCGGCATCAAATTTATTATGCATCATAATGGTTCTGAGATTTATCATCTTGTACCCGGAAATCTCAGGCAAAGGATTGTTGGTGTTTTTAGCCGGTCGATTGACCAGAATCTTATTCCGCTGAATACTGAAACGGATATTATTAAAATAAGCGGTTTTATTGGTAAACCTGAGAATGCCAGGAAAACCTTCGGCGAACAGTTCTTTTTCATTAATAAACGATATATGAGGCATCCCTATTTCCATCGTGCGGTTATGGATGCGTATGAAGGTATCCTGCCCCCTGAAACCTTTCCCTCATATTTTATATATATGTCTGCAGATCCACATTCAATAGATATAAATATTCATCCTACTAAAACAGAAATTAAGTTTGAGGATGAGCGATCATGCTGGCAGATATTACATGCGTCGATAAAAGAGGCATTGGGGAAGTTTAATATTGTTCCATCCCTTGATTTTGATACCCGTGGGGCAATTGATATCCCTATAAGAAAAATGGATGGCAATTTTGTTCCGCCACCGATAAAAACAGACCCGGATTTTAACCCTTTTGATAAAGATTATAAAAGTTTTGGGGGTGCGCAACAAGGAGGTTTTAAGGGGAAACAGGATGTTCGCAATTGGGAAAAATTATATTACGGCTTTGAAAAAGGTGATAAAGGAACGACTTTAGGGAATATCCCCGGAGATAAAAATCAGCAAACAATTGAGGGAGACCGGGTTTTAACCGAACAGGTTTTTTTCCAGGTGAAAAATAAATATATATTTTGTAAAGTTAAGTCGGGACTAATGGTGATTGACCAGAAAAGAGCTCATGAAAGAATTTTATATGAGCATTACCTGTATTCGCTTAAGAATGAACTGGGGAATGTTCAGAAAGAACTCTATCCACAGACAATTGAGGTTGAAGCATCAGACTATGTGATTCTGGAAAACATACTGGATGATCTGAACCGGCTTGGGTTTGATATTAGGAAATTGGGAGATAACACATTGATAATAAACGGGTTGCCTTCGCATGTTGGAAGTGATGACCCGAAAGAGATCGTTGAAATTTTTCTCGAAGATTATAAAAGCACAGAGAGGGATATTGAAGCAGGCGTAAAGGAAAAAATTGCCAGGTCAATGGCACGTGCTTCAGCTATATCATACGGTAAGCAATTGTCTGTTGATGAAATGAGTGAATTGGTAGATTCGCTGTTTGCATGCAAATCACCAAATTATTCACCAACAGGTAAAACAGTGGTCTATCTGATGCCAGTTGAAGAATTGGAGAAACGATTTAAATGATTGATTGGCAGTTGGCAAACGGAAGGTCAGGTTACATAGAGATGTTCGCCTTACACGTAACAAATTAACGAATCAACCAATTAACAAATCAACTGCCATTCTGTCCCGGTTAAATGCAAAAAAGCAAGATTTTTTATCTTTGGCGCGGCAATTGCAGAAAAAAAATTCAAAACAGATTAATAGTAATGTATAATTTTGGAGCTTCAGGAATAAAAAATACACCACCGGTAGTAAAAAACCTTATACTACTGAATGTAATCCTCTTATTAATTGATTTTGTGGTGAAATCTACTTTCGGGGTAAACCTGACACAGGTACTCGGACTCTATTATGTTGAATCGGAATACTTTAAGCCCTTCCAGTATATTACCCATATGTTCATGCATGGTGGTTTGACACATTTGTTTTTCAATATGTTTGCTCTGTGGATGTTTGGCCGTATTCTGGAGGGAGTATGGGGTTCAAAACGGTTTTTTATTTATTATTTTGTTACCGGTCTTGGTGCTGCTGCTCTGCATACATTTGTTCATTGGATAGAGATCTCTTCTTTGAAAGCACAAATGTCCCCGGAACAAATTCAGACTGTTTACCAGGAGGGTGCAAGGGCTTTTGAACAGGGGAAGAATTTTGTTAATCCTTTACTGGGGAAAATGAATATAATATTAAATACTCCTACTGTTGGAGCTTCCGGTGCTGTGTTTGGTGTATTGCTGGGTTTTGGCATGTTGTTCCCTAATACACGCTTGATGCTGCTCTTTCCTCCAATTCCTATCAAAGCAAAATATTTTGTTATTGGATACGGAGTCCTTGAAATATACCTTGCATTTTCACAACCCGGCAGCAATATTGCTCACTTCGCCCATATTGGCGGCATGTTATTCGGATTTATTCTGATTAAGTACTGGAATAAAAACAAAAAAACTTTTTACTAAATACAATTTGGGAAGGGATGAATAGTATCATTGATGAAGTTAAGGATTCGTTCAGGCAGGGAAGTATACTTACAAAATTTATTTACCTGAATATTGGTGTTTTTCTGGTAGTGAAAATTATACAGATCTTTTTGTATCTATTTAACTCTCCTGACAATACCATGAATTTCCTGAGATGGCTGGCTGTTTCGGCTGATTTTTCAGAGCTGATCCGGAAGCCGTGGACTTTGGTTACATATATGTTCTTACACGAGAATTTCATTCATATTTTATTCAATATGCTTTGGTTTTATTGGTTTGGAAAGATATTTCTGGAGTATTTTGAACAAAAGAAACTTACCGGTGTTTATATTTTAGGAGGTCTGGCCGGTGCTGTTTTATATGTTTTGTCATTCAATATTTTCCCGGCATTTGGATCTATAGTGCATAACTCATTGGCACTGGGTGCTTCAGCTTCCGTAATGGCTATAGTTATTGCCGTTTCTTTCTATGTGCCTGATTATACAGTTTATATGATGTTTTTTGGGCGGGTTAAGATAAAATACCTTGCTATCGGAGCTTTTCTGTTAACCTCTGTATTCGATTTTTCGACTAATACCGGTGGAAAAATTGCACATATAGGAGGGGCTTTACTTGGATTCTGGTTTATTTATCAATTCAGGAAAGGCAAAGACATAACACGGGGAATCAACCGGTTGATAGATAATATTTTTTCCTTTTTTAAGCCGCGAAAAAAAATGAAGGTGACATATAAACGCCCTAAAACCGATATGGAATTTAACCGCGAAAAAGCTGAAAGACAAAAAGATGTTGACAGGATACTTGATAAAATATCCAAAGGCGGATATGAAAGTCTGACTAAGAAAGAGAAAGAGATACTTTTTAAGATGGGAAAAGGGGGGGGCGATTCTTGAAAAAAGCATTTTATAGGATTGTCCTGTTTATCAATTTAATTTTTGCTGCCGGCTTATTGTTATCATACGTGTCGGTATATGTGAATCCTTCTATATTCTGGCCTGCTGCTTTTTTTGGTCTTGTTTATCCTTATTTACTGGTAGTAAATATGTTGTTCATGATACTGTGGTTGATGAGGTTAAAAAGGGAGTTCTTAATCTCTCTGATCATTATTTTATTAGGGTGGGGATATATAAAACGGGTAGTGAATTTTCATGGAAAAATATTGGAGAAAGAAACTACAGCGACCATAACTGACGCAAAAGGGAGTGATATTGACAATAATACCAGTATTGACCTTTTATCCTATAATGTCAGGTTATTCAATGTTTTTAACCAATCAAAAGATAAAAAAGCAGGAGAAAAAATACTTGAACTGATTTCTGAAAGGAAACCTGATTTATGTTGTATGCAGGAGTTGTATATTGATAACAAAAAAGGTATCTCTTTAGGAGAAGTGAAGAAGAGCCTTTCGTTAACACCTTATTCAAACATAACCTGGGTCAGCAAGATTGGTGAAAAGGCGTATTATGGTATAGCTAATTTTAGTAAATTTCCCATGATCAATAAAGGGGTTATCAAGTATCCGCATTCAAAAAATATTTCAATTTTTTCTGATATTGTTTTTAAGAAAGATACACTGCGTATCTATAATAACCATTTGCAATCAGTAAGGTTCGTGAAACGGAATATTGAATTTCTTGAGAACCCGGATCTTCAATCGGATGAAGAAACGATTCTTGAACTACGGGATATTTCCTTAAGGTTAAAGAACGCTTATATAAAAAGAGCAGAACAGGCTGATATCCTGTCAGAACATATCCAAAATTCACCCTATCCTGTAATTGTGTGTGGTGATTTTAATGACACCCCGGTTTCGTATGTTTACCGGAAAATAAAAGGAGATCTTAATGATGCATTCACCGTATCAGGAAGAGGTTTGGGAAATACCTACTCGGGCACGTTTCCGAAAGTAAGAATAGACTACGTTTTTTACAGTGATGACTTTTCAGTTTCTAATTTCCGAATAACCAAAGAGGAATATTCTGATCATTATCCGGTAAGTTGCTCCCTTAGTTTGCATCAATAAATAACTTAATTAATTCAATTTGCCATTTTGTCGAAACCCGGACTCCGGTCTGAAGCCGGAGCCCGAGATCATTTAAAACTTAAAATGGAAGGTTTTTCAGGTCAACATTTCCACCGGAAAGAATAATCCCAACTTTTTTATTTGCAAACCTGTCAGGTTTTTCCATTACTGCTCCCAGGGCTACGGCTGATGAGGGTTCAATAATTATTTTCATTCTTTCCCAAATCATTCGCATTGCCAAAACAATAGTTTCTTCACTTACTCTGATAATATCATCAACTTTTTCACTGATAATAGTGAATGTCAATTCACTGAGAGAGGTAAGCAGTCCATCGGCAATAGTATCCGGGTTTAATGAAGGCTGTAAAATTCCTGATTTATAAGAGCGGTAAGCATCATCTGCTTTTTCCGGCTCGGCAGCAATAACTTCTATCTTACTATTGAAGCTCTTAACCCATGTGGCTGTTCCACTTAACAAACCACCTCCGCCAACAGGTGCAATTACCGTATCAAGGGATGGGTAATCCTCAACCAATTCCTTCGCTGCAGTTCCCTGACCGCTAATAACCCGGGAATTATCATAAGGATGTATAAATATTGCTCCTGTCTTTATTACAATTTTTTCAAGTTCTGATTTCCTGGCTTCCAGCGTTGGCTTACAATAAGTAATTTTTGCCCTGTAACCCTTTACCGCTTTCTTTTTTATTTCAGGTGAATTTTCGGGCATGACAATGTAAGATGGTATTCCCCGCAGTTTCGCTGCCAGTGCCAAAGCAGCAGCGTGATTGCCTGAAGAATGGGTTGCCACTCCGTTACGGGCTTCATAATCGGAAAGTTGCAAAACCGCATTTGTTGCTCCCCGGAACTTAAAAGCCCCGACTTTCTGGAAGTTCTCACACTTAAAAAAGAGTCTGGAATTTAAAAGTATATTAATGCTTTTTGATGTTAGTACCGGTGTTCTGTGAATGTATGTACCAATACGTTTATGCGCTTCAATGATATCGTTTGATCCGGGAAGAGTCATTTTTATCTTGTAAAATATAGTATAAATTTAAAGTAAAAATGCAGAATTGAGAATACCTGACCTATTTTTCTGTAATATAATTTACGATCCATTCACCAACTTCACTTGTTTTTCTTGGGTTACTGTCTGAAATATCTTCAGTTGAAAAATTGTTATCCAGAGAAGAAGAAACTGCTTCCCGGATGAGTTTTGCTTCTTTATCCAGCCTGAATGTATATTCAAGCATCATAGCAGCAGAGAGAATTGTGCCGAGAGGATTCGCGATATTTTTCCCGGCAGCCTGTGGATATGATCCGTGTATTGGTTCAAACACGGAAGTAAGTTTTCCTATTGAAGCTGAAGGCAGAAGGCCAAGTGAACCGGTAATTACAGAAGCTTCATCTGTAAGTATATCACCGAACATATTTTCGGTAACCATTACATCAAATTGTCCCGGGTTTTGTATAAGCTGCATAGCAGCATTATCAACGAACATATAATCAGTTTGAATTTCAGGGAATTCTTTTACAATATCCTGGGATGTTTCCCGCCAGAGTCTCGATGTTTCAAGTACGTTAGCCTTGTCAACTACTGTAAGTTTTTTCGACCTGTTCATAGCATATTTACATGCCAGGCGCACTATACGGTCAACTTCCTGACGTGTATATAGATTAGTGTCGAATGCAGTATTTCCATCATCAGAACGACCTTTTTCTCCAAAATATATTCCCCCCGTGAGTTCACGAATAACAATAATATCAACATTTTCTATTAGTTCCGGCCGGATGGGTGATTTTTCTATCAGCGAACTGAATGTTATAACCGGTCTAACATTTGCATACAAGCCAAGTTTCTTACGCATGGCAAGCAAACCCTGTTCAGGCCGGATTTTAGCTTTAGGATTTTTGTCGTACTTCGGATCGCCAATTGCACCAAATAGTACTGCATCTGATTGTTTACATAACTCAAAAGTTTCACTGGGAAAGGGATTCCCTGTTCCATCTATTGCAACTGCTCCAACAAGAGCATGGGTAAACTGAATTGTATGACCAAATTTTTCAGTTATGGCCAAAACCACATTTTTTGCCTGTTCAATAATTTCAGGCCCGATTCCATCTCCGGGAAGAACTGCAATATTTAAATTCATTTAAAGTAAACTTAGTTCATTTTTCCAGAATAGTCTGTTTTTCTCATAATCAATGATCTTGTCCTTCATGTTAATCAGATAATCAATATCATCATAACCATTAATCAGACAATCTTTTTTGTAACTGCTTATTTCGAAATTTTCTTTTATACCTGATGCAGTAAGGCTGATTTCCTGATTAGGAAGGTCAATTTTTACAATAGTTCCCGGATTTTTTCCAATAGTTATTAACAGGGTTTTTAAAAAGGATTTAGTAACCTGAACGGGTAGTAACCCTGTATTTAATGCATTATTCTTAAATATATCAGCAAAAAAACTGGAAATAACTACCTTAAAACCATAATCATAAATAGCCCATGCGGCATGTTCCCTGCTGGATCCGCTGCCGAAATTTTTCCCGCCGATCAGGATATGACCTGAGTAGTCCGGATTATTCAGGATAAAATCAGGATAAGGGTTCCCTCGCTTGTCAAATCTCCAGTCTCTAAAAAGATTTTCTCCAAAACCCTCCCGTGAAGTGGCTTTAAGAAACCTTGCAGGAATAATCTGGTCTGTGTCAATATTCTCAGCAGGCAGAGGCACACATGTTGATTCAAGAATATTAAATTTAGCGATTGGCATTGTTGGTTGATTGGTTAATTGGTTAATTTGTTTTAATAGCAATACATTCAGTTAATTTTAGCTCTTTGCTCTTTTTTGCCAACTGCTATCCGCCTAGCGGTTTTAAACCGCTTGGCGTGTCACTGCCGAATGACGACGGATCAGTAATTTTTCCTGTAACTGCTGAGGCCGCTGCAACTAACGGACCGGCAAGCAATGTTCTTGCGCCGGGTCCCTGTCTTCCTTCAAAGTTTCGGTTAGATGTAGAAACAGAATATTTTCCTTCCGGAACCTTGTCCTCGTTCATGGCGAGGCATGCTGAGCAACCGGGTTGCCGTAGTTCAAAACCTGCTTTATGAAGTATAGCATCCAATCCTTCCGCTTTAGCTTGTTTTTCAACCTGTTTGGAACCGGGAACGATCCACGCAGTGACATTTTTAGATTTTTGTTTGCCTTTTACGAAAGAAGTAAAGACACGAAGGTCTTCAATCCTGCCGTTTGTACAACTGCCAACAAATACATAATCAATGGGGTGGTTAATCAGTGATGACCCCGGGCTGAAATTCATGTATTCCATTGATTTCTTAAAAGATTCTCTGTTGTTTTCTTCAATATCCTCAATATTAGGGATCTGGTCTGTTATTTTCATCCCCATTCCCGGGTTTGTTCCATAAGTGATCATAGGCTCAATATCTTCTGCTTTGAAATACAATTCCTTATCGAAGCGAGCATTTTCATCAGAGTAAAGGGTTTTCCACCGGTTAAGAGATTTATTTAAATCCTCTCCTTTTGGAGCAAACTTACGACCTTTTAAATATTCGAAAGTAGTTTTATCCGGGGCGATCATACCACCACGTGCTCCCATCTCAATACTCATATTACAAATTGTCATTCTGCCTTCCATGCTCATATTTCGAATAGCAGAGCCGGCATATTCAATAAAATAACCTGTTGCACCACCGGCAGATATTTTTGAAATGATATATAGGATAACGTCTTTTGAAGAAACACCATTTTTCAGTAAACCTTCGATAGAGATCCTCATTTTTTTTGGTTTAGGCTGAAGAACACACTGACTTGCCATAACCATTTCAACTTCACTGGTGCCAATGCCAAAAGCTATGCAGCCAAAAGCCCCGTGTGTCGAAGTATGGCTATCACCACAAACGATAGTTCTACCGGGTTGAGTGATTCCCAACTCTGGTCCGATAACATGAATTATTCCGTTAAATGGATGATTTAAACCATACAGGATAATATTATGCTCCCTGCAATTTTCAATAAGTTTATCTACCTGCTGTTTTGACAGTTTATCACGAATAGGAAGGTGTTGATTTTCCGTAGGTATATTATGATCAGCAGTAGCGATGATTTTTCCAGGTCTGAAAACCGGAAGATCCCTTTCCCTGAGGCCGGCAAAAGCCTGAGGACTTGTTACCTCATGAATCAGGTGACGGTCGATATACAAAACATCGGGACCATTTTCAACAGAAGATACTACATGTGCATCCCAGATCTTATCAAATAGTGTTTTTGTTTCCAAATTTTATTAAGGGTTTTATTTTTTTATTCCACTTTTTGTTAAATCACAGCATTTAGAAATTGCTTCAATAAATGCTTCGACTGATGCTGTTATTATATCGGTATTAGCGGAGAACCCATAGTAGAGTTTCCCGCGATTTTCTATCTGAACATGCACCTTACCCATGTCATCACTCCCTCTTGTTATTGCCTGTATAAGAAATTCTTCAAGACGTACTTTGCGGTTTATCAATTGTTTAACAGCAGAAAAAGCTGCGTCTATCGGTCCATTCCCTGAAGCGGTGGCTGAAACAATATCATCGTTTATTTTTAATCTTACAGTAGCCATAGGGACGGCTGATTTTCCACATACTACCTGTAACAGATCGAGTTTCATGTGTTTTTCTTCAATAGTGGCTGTTCCTGCAAGTATTTTCAGATCATCATCTTTAATATCCTTCTTTTTATCAGCAAGAGTAAGAAATTGATGATAAATTTCATTCAATTTTTCTTTAGTAAAACTATATCCAAGTATTTCAAGCCGGTGTTTTAAGGCAGCTCTTCCGCTTCTTGCAGTAAGTACAATTGAAGATTCCTTAATACCGATATCCGTTGGATTGATTATTTCATAATTTTCCCTTTTTTTCAATACGCCATCCTGGTGTATGCCTGAAGAATGCGCAAAGGCATTCCTCCCGACAATTGCTTTATTAGCCTGAACCGGCATTCGCATTAGAGTAGAAACAAGTCTGCTGGTTGCATATATCTTTTTGGAATTAATTCCTGTTTTAAAAGGAAGATCAGAGTGGCTTTTTAAAATCATTGTAACTTCTTCCAGTGAAGTATTCCCCGCTCTTTCACCAATTCCGTTTAGAGTTACTTCCACCTGTCTGGCGCCGTTCATAATTCCCATAATAGTATTGGCTGTTGCTAATCCGAGGTCGTTATGACAGTGAGTTGAAATAACAGCCTTATGAATGCCTTTTACATTTTCTTTAAGGAATTTTATTTTTGCTCCATATTCCTCGGGAAGGCAATAACCTGTAGTGTCAGGTATATTGAGCACTGTTGCACCGGCATTAACCACAGCTTCAATTACCCTTGCAAGGTATTCATTTTCTGTACGACCTGCATCTTCAGCAAAGAATTCAACATCGTGAACAAATTTCTTTGCATATTTCACGGCTTCTACGGCTCTTGTAATTATCTCCTCCCGGTTGGAATTAAGTTTATGGGTAATATGGAACCAGGATGTGCCTATACCGGTATGAATACGTGGGTTTTTCGCAAACTTTAATGACTCTGCAGCTACTTCAATATCTTTCTTCACAGCTCTTGTTAAAGCACAAATAATTGGTTGTGTCACAGCTTTGGATATTTCTTCTACCGATTGAAAATCGCCAGGACTGGAAACAGGGAATCCTGCTTCAATGACGTCTACTCCAAGAGTTTCCAGTGCTTTTGCAACTTCAATTTTTTCAACTGTATTTAGTTGACAACCGGGCACCTGTTCCCCGTCTCTGAGGGTTGTATCGAAAATATATATCTGATTTTCCATTTTAGTTGGGCTTTAATATATTATTTTCTATTCTCTATTTGATCTTAATTTTCTTACCTGTTCACCGGCTTGCCACATTTCCGATTCCCTCATTTCTTTCAATTCAGCCTCCAGCTCACTTTTATAGTTTTTGCTCCCGGTCCTTTCAAGAACAATTCTGGTTTCATTTCCTGTTTTCACGCTTTCATATAAATCGTTAAAAACCGGTAATACTGCTTCGCGGAATTTATGCCTCCAGTCTAATGCTCCTCTTTGTGCTGTTGCGCTGCAATTGGCATACATCCAATCCATACCGTTCTCATCAACCAGCCTTATTAAGCTTTGTGTCAACTCTTCAACGGTCTCATTAAAAGCTTCGCTGGGACTATGACCATTTTTGCGCAGTACTTTATACTGAGCTTCCATTATTCCTGCAATTGCACCCATCAGAACTCCTCTTTCCCCGGTAAGATCGCTATATACTTCATTCTGAAAAGTAGTTGGGAACAGATAACCCGATCCTATAGCAATTCCCATAGCCAAAGTTCTGTTTACTGCCCGCCCTGTGAAATCCTGGTACACTGCATAGCTGGAGTTTATACCACTGCCGGCCAGGAAATTTCTGCGTACACTGGTTCCTGAACCTTTAGGTGCTACAAGGATAACATCCACATTATCAGGAGGGACTACGCCTGTTTGATCACTATAAGTAATTGAAAAACCATGCGAGAAATACAGCGCATCGCCTTCATTCAGGTGTTGTTTTAATGTAGGCCATACGGCTCGTTGAGCAGCATCTGATACGAGATACTGAATAATTGTTGCTTTTTTAACGGCTTCTTCTATTGGAAAAAGAGTTTCCCCGGGTTTCCAGCCATCTTTTACTGCCCGTTCCCAATCCTTTTTAAAGTCGGGTGACTGGCCTATAATTACGTTAAACCCATTATCCTTCATATTCAAAGATTGAGCAGGGCCCTGAACGCCATAACCAATAACAGCGATTGTTTCATTTTTTAGAATTTCATGTGCTTTACTTACAGGAAATTCATCACGGGTTACAACATTCTCTGTTACACCTCCAAAATTAATTTTTGCCATAATTTTTAATGTTATTAATTATCTAATAGTAATTTTATTTTTTCTGTCTGAAATTTTTTACACTTGTTTTAGAAATTAGCTGTTATTTACTTTTTTGCCGACTGCTGACTGTTGACTACCGGCTTATTATTTTGCTCATCCATCTCTTGGAGATATGCCATCAACTCTTTTGTTTGTTTTGTGATAGCTATCCTTCCTGACCGGACAAATTGTAAAACCCCGTAAGGCTCAAGTTTATTTAACAGATCAGTGGTATCCTGCTTGTGACCTGTTTTTTCAATAACCACATATTCCGGAGTAATTTCAAGGAACCGGGCATTTAATGAACGCACAATAGATTCAATCTTGTTGCTTTTCATCAACTCAGTTGTTTGTACTTTATACAAAGCTATTTCCTGATAAATAATTTCATCGTTTGTGTGTACAAATACTTTCAGAACATCAATTAATTTTTCCAGTTGTCGTTGCACTTTATCAATTAATTCTTCTGTAGTATTAACCACAATGGTTAATTTATGAATGCCCTTAACAGCAGATGCAGAGGCAGCTATACTTTCGATGTTAATTTGTCTTCTTGTAAAGATTATTGTAACCTGGTTAAGAATACCTATATGATGTTCGGTAAATAGCGAAACAGTAAATTCTTTTTTCATGGTATTTTGCATTTTTGTTAATTGCCGATTCCATTCACTCATTCACTTATTTACAGTCTGACAGAGTTTAATTTCAGAAACTGATAATCCCGGTTCTATCATAGGAAAAATATTTCCTTCTTTTTCTACCATTATTTCAAGCAGGTAGGGCTTTTTGCAGGAAAGCATTTCATCAATAGAAATCTCAAGGTTTTCCCGTTCTTTAACGCGCTTTGCTCTTATATCAAAACCTCCTGCAATTTTAATAAAATCAGGGTTAACAAGTTCAGTTGATGCATATCTTTTATCAAAAAACATATCCTGCCACTGCCGTACCATACCCAGGAAATTATTGTTCAGGATGATCATCTTTACCGGGAGTTTATATTGGAGGATAGTTCCAAGTTCCTGTATTGTCATTTGGAAACCTCCATCTCCAATAAACGCGATAACAGGAACATTGGGTTTTCCCACTTTTGCACCAACAGCAGCCGGCAATCCAAAGCCCATTGTTCCCAATCCACCGGAAGTAATCAGGCTGTTAGGGTTTTTAAACTTATAATATCTTGCAGTTGCCATCTGATGTTGGCCTACATCAGTTATAATAATTGCTTTTCCCTGTGTTTTTTCAGAGATATGATTTACTATTTCACCCATTTTTATTTTTCCCCGGGATGGATAACATTCCTGTTTTATAACTTTAGCATTTTCAGTTTTGTTACATGACTTGAACTCAGAAAGCCATTCAGGATAGGAGCTGGCGTTCACCTTATCAAAAAGTGCTTTTAGAGCTTCTTTAGCATCAGCGTTTATCTCAACATCTACTTCCACATTTTTATTTAATTCAGATCTGTCAATTTCGATATGAATAATATTGGCATTTGTTGCATATCTTTTAAGGTCTCCAGTAACCCTGTCATCGAACCGCATTCCAATGGCAATCAGTAAATCAGCTTCATTTGTTTTGACATTAGGACCATAGTTACCATGCATCCCAAGTAATCCGGTATATAGTGGATGTTTGGTAGGAAATGCAGATAATCCCAATAGAGTTGACGCTACAGGAATACCTGTTTTTTCCACAAAAGCCATTAGCTCTTTCTCAGCTCTTGATAACAGAACACCGTGTCCTGCCAGGATCAGTGGTTTTCTGGCATGATTAATAAGAATAGCTGCTGATTCAATATCAGCAGGGGTCAGGGGAATATTTGGATTATAGCTTCTGAGACTGGTGCATTTCTGGTAATTGTAAGAGAATGTTTGCATTTGAGCATCCTTGGTAATATCGATCACAACCGGACCAGGTCTGCCGGAACCTGCAATATAAAAAGCTTTCGAAATAATTTCAGGGATCTTCTCCGCTTGTTTTATCTGGTAATTCCATTTGGTAATCGGCATTGATATTCCAAGAATATCAATCTCCTGGAAGGCGTCTGTTCCTATCAGGGTTGAGTTTACCTGGGCAGTTATGAAAACCACAGGAACAGAATCGAGATAAGCATTAGCAATACCGGTTATCAGGTTTGTTGCACCGGGTCCGGAAGTAGAAAAACATACTCCTGTTTTACCCGTAACCATTGCATATGCCTGAGCTGCATGTGCTGCACCTTGCTCATGCCGTGTTAGTATATGATTTAGTTTTTTTTCTTCAATATCATATAACTCATTATAAATTGGCATAATAGCGCCTCCCGGGTAACCAAAAATGGTTTCTACTTCTTCTTCCATGAGGGAGTAGAGCAGTGCCTTTGCCCCGGTGATCTTTTCTTTTTTTCTTGTTTTTGCCATGTTATCCGGTTTTATATTTCTCTGACAGCACCCATATTTGCTGAAGTAACCATTTGTGCATAAGCTTTTAAAGCAGCAGAAATATGACGATCCCGCTTTTTAGGCTTAAATGCCATAGCACCCATTTTTATTTCTTTATTCAATCTCTCAGAGATTTCTTTGCCAGTTAGCTTAACATTTATTTTTCTTTGTTCTATATTAATTTCTATTACATCATTATTTTGAACCAGGGAAAGCTCCCCGCCGGCAGCTGCTTCAGGTGATATATGGCCAATGGAAAGACCGGATGTTCCGCCAGAAAACCTGCCATCTGTAATCAGGGCACACTTTTTATCTAAATTCCGCGACTTAATATATGAAGTCGGGTAGAGCATTTCCTGCATCCCCGGACCTCCTTTTGGTCCTTCATACCTTATCACAACTACATCACCTGCTTTAACTTCACTGTTTAAAATACCATCACAAGCTGCTTCCTGTGACTCATATATTCTTGCTTTACCACGGAAATAAAAAAGGGAAGGGTCAACACCAGCAGTCTTCACAATACATCCATCCCTGGCGATGTTCCCATAAAGAACAGCAAGTCCTCCATCCTGGTTATAAGCGTTACTGATATCCCTGATGCAACCCTTTTCGCGGTCTGTGTCAAGGTTACTGTATTTCATATCCTGGGAACCCATTACAAGACTTTTTACATTTCCGGGTGCACTTCTGAAAACATTAATTGCTTCACCTGTAACTGTTTTTCTTTGAATATCAAATGCATTAATAGCATCTTTAAGGTTTGGGAAATCAACTCTTCCAACCGAAGTGTGAATAAGCCCTCCCTTTTCAAGTTCTCCCATAATTGACAGGATCCCGCCGGCTTTATTAACATCCTGAACATGGTAATCTGAGCTGGGTGCTACTTTACATAATGTTGGTACCTGTCTGGATAACCTGTCAATGTCTGTCATGCTGAAATCAACCTCAGCTTCATTAGCAATAGCCAGTAAATGCAATACTGTATTTGTTGAACCTCCCATGGCAATATCCAGAGACATAGCATTAAGAAATGCCTCCCTTGTTGCAATTGACCTGGGTAAGATAGAGGTATCATTATCCTTATAGTACCGGTAGGTTAAATTAACAATCAGGTTAGCAGCTTGTTCAAGCAATCCGAACCGGTTTTTATGTGTGGCAACAATTGTTCCGTTTCCGGGAAGAGCAAGGCCGAGGGCTTCATTAAGACAGTTCATGGAATTTGCAGTAAACATACCTGAACAGGAACCGCAAGTTGGACAGGCAACCTTTTCAATCTCTTTTAGAAAAGAATCACTCACAGAAGGATCGCCGGCCATAACCATTGCGTCAACAAGGTCATAATATTTATTATTAATAACTCCGGCTTCCATCGGACCTCCGCTTACAAAAATTGTTGGGATGTTCAGTCTCATTGCAGCCATCATCATCCCGGGTGTAATCTTGTCACAATTACTTATACATATCATGGCATCTGCCATGTGAGCATTACAAACATATTCAATGCTATCGGCAATCAGCTCGCGGGATGGAAGTGAGTATAGCATTCCTTCATGCCCCATTGCAATACCATCATCAATTGCAATAGTATTGAATTCGGCAGCAAAGCAACCGTGCTTTTCTATCAATGACTTTACAAGCTGACCTGCATTATGCAGATGAGTATGACCGGGAACAAATTGGGAAAATGAATTAACAACAGCAATTATTGGCTTACCAAATTGCTCTTCTTTCATCCCGTTAGCGCGCCAGAGACTTCTTGCTCCGGCCATATTTCTTCCTGATGTTGTACGATGACTTCTTAATTCCATTATCTGAATTCTTGACAAAAAAAAGCCGCTCTCTTTCAGTGAGAACGGCTTTTTTTTCATTGTTTTATTAAAACACACCTTTCTCACCTTCAATATCCGTAAAGGATATAAATAATAAAGAGGTTGAGAATAAAGGTATTTATATACATTTTTTACATGAATTTGAACGTCAAATGTAGAGATAAATATTAATTATCAAAATTTTCAATAAAAATATTTCAATAAAATTATAAAATAGAAAATGCTACGGTAACACCTGCCATAACAATTGTAACCATACTCATCAGCTTGATAAGAATATTTAGACTTGGTCCCGATGTGTCTTTAAACGGATCTCCAATAGTATCACCGATAACAGCAGCTTTATGTGCTTCGGATCCTTTTCCTCCAAGATGACCTGATTCGATATATTTTTTAGCATTGTCCCAGGCACCACCTGTATTTGCCATAAAAACTGCCATCACAAATCCGGTTCCAAGCCCGCCAACCAGTAATCCAATAGCTCCGGCGACGCCAAATATCAATCCAACCAGTATCGGAACAATGATTGCAAGAAAAGATGGAAGGATCATTTCAATTTGTGCCCCTTTTGTTGAAATAGCTACGCATCTGGCATAATCAGGTTCAGTTGTACCTTCCATAATACCTGTGATCTCTCTGAACTGGCGTCGAACTTCTTCGACCATCTTGGCGGCAGCTCTTCCAACAGCATTCATTGTCAATCCGCAGAAGAGGAAAACCATCATTGCGCCAAGAAAAACACCAACTAATACAATGGGATTCATCAGGTGAACCTGGAAGTATGTCATAAAATCTCCCATTGTGATATTATCAAGCTGAAATGGATCGGATATTTCAACTCCGTTAGGGAAGATGTATGAAGTAGTACTTTCAAAAAGTCTGTGGATACCTACTTTAAGCTCTTCAATGTATGAAGCCAGCAGTGCCAAAGCTGTAAGAGCGGCTGATCCGATTGCAAATCCTTTTCCGGTAGCAGCAGTTGTATTTCCTAACGAATCAAGAGCATCTGTCCTTTTTCTAACTTCAGGATCCAATTTACTCATTTCTGCATTTCCTCCGGCATTATCAGCAACCGGACCATAAGCATCGGTAGCCAGGGTAATACCCAGTGTTGACAGCATACCAACTGCAGCAATTCCAATTCCATATAATCCCATCTTAGTATTGTCCATATCACCACCTGAAGCAAATAGAAAAGCAAAAATTATTCCCAGAACCACCGAAATAACAGGAATGAAAGAAGATATCATTCCAATTCCAAGTCCGGAGATGATTAATGTGGCTGGTCCTGTATTAGAGCTCTCAGCAATCTTTCTGGTAGGTTTATACTCTTCTGAAGTAAAATACTCGGTTGATTTACCAATTACTATCCCCACCAAAAGGCCTACGATCATTGCCAGCCAAACGCCTACCCAGTTTTGGATATCTAGTAACCACAAAACACCAAAAGCACCGAGAACAATAAGTATTGAACTTGTATTAATACCCAGGGAAAGTGAATTAAGCAAATTCTTTTGAGTAGCCCCTTCTTTGGTTTTTACCATGTATATTCCCAGGATAGATAACACAATTCCAACGGCAGCGATAAGCATAGGCGCAATTACTGCTTTAAACTGTGTTTCGGTTTCACCAATAAATGCAGCCGCTCCTAATGCAGCAGTAGCAAGTATAGAACCGCAATAGGATTCATACAGATCTGCCCCCATGCCGGCTACGTCGCCAACATTATCGCCAACATTATCAGCAATTGTGGCAGGGTTCCTGGGATCATCTTCCGGTATTCCGGCTTCAATTTTTCCAACAAGGTCAGCCCCAACGTCAGCAGCCTTAGTATATATTCCGCCACCAACCCTGGCAAACAATGCTTGTGCAGAAGCCCCCATACCGAATGTTAGCATGGTGGTGGTTATTATCTGGAGATGATGTGAATTTTCGGCTGCAGGGTAAACAGCATTAAGTACTATGAACCAGATGGAAATATCCAGAAGTCCGAGACCTACTACAACAAGTCCCATTACAGCTCCGCTGCGAAACGCGACTCTTAAACCCTGGTTCAAAGACCTTCTTGCGGCATTGGTAGTTCTTGCAGAGGCATACGTGGCAGTACGCATACCGATAAAACCTGCCAGACCTGAAAAGAATCCACCTGTAAGAAAGGCGAATGGAACCCAGCCGTTCTGCAAATGAAAGACATAAGCCAGAACAGCAAAGAGGATTGTCAGAACAACGAAAAACAGAGCAACAATTTTATATTGTTGTTTAATATATGCCATAGCTCCATTTCTTACATGTTTGGCAATCCTTTTCATTGTATCAGTACCTTCGCTTTCCTTCATAAGCTGATGGAAAAAGAACCAGGCAAAAGATAAAGCAAGTACGGATGCAACAGGTACAATCCAGAATAATTTACTTATCATAATAATTTAGTCTTTTAATTAAACGCTAAATAATAAAAATTCACAATCGACAAATATAGAGAATAATTTATGGTTTCAAAAATGAATATAAACTTAGAATAGGATACATTTTCATTGACTATTCCCCCATTTTAATTCTATGATAAAATTGATTTAAAAACCATGAACCAAAGCCGATCGCCACCAGGAATAATATTTATCTTCAAGTTCTTCAATAGAAGGGAAAGGATAATAAATAAAGGTTTCCTGATCGCCTATAAAAAACCCGTCTTTTAAAGTACGATAGGATATATCTTTTTTAAAATTTCGGATAACTGTTTTTGTAGGTCGTTCAGGCAAGTGCTGAAGACGAACCAGACAATCCCTTAAATGATCCGGATTGGAATAAGGTAAATTATTAAGAGAAGCTTCAGTATCTTCGGCCAGTTTATTTAGTTTCAATTCCACGAAAAATAATTTTGGTGAAGAAACAGGTTTTGATGTATCAGTTAAAAATTTCATAAATTCGGGTGGGGAAAGCTTGCTGGCAACCCGGGTCCTGTTGGGAATAAATTGCTGATAAAGATGTATGATTTTTTCATCCCGCATTTTAAATTCAGATTTTTGCAATCCCAATACTTTACCATCATCGGTAACAAGATAAAGATCAAGCAAAGAATTCGATGGCAAATTTTCCAAAACTCTGTAAATAGATAAAAAAACAGACCGTTTTGGCTCTCCATCTTCGTATGGCACTAATTTTTTATTTATATAATCCCAGGGAAGCCAACTAACCTTATCAGGATCAATTTCAAAGAAAACAGCCTGGCCTTTTGTCCTTTTTTTGGTTCCTACAGCAAGGTAATTTCCAAATTGATAAGGAGATAAATGAGAAACAACCAAGGACTCCGGAGTGGCTGAGAAATAAAAATATTTTTCCATTTTTTTAAATTTATATTATTTGACGGATATCCTTTAAATCATATATCAAATCTAAAACATAAACATGTGAAAATCAAGTAAAATAGTTAATTTATGCTAATTTTAAATTACTTCATGGTTATTTCTGCGGAACCTGATACGTATGATTGATCTGTGAAAAAGAAATCAATGGAAGACATAAAAGAATGAAAGGGATAAGTTTAAAAGAAATTTTTCTTATTTTCATGGTATGGGTTTTTTAGAATTCTGATTTCGTTTTTAAATATTTAAAAAAAAATGGAAGATTGCAAAAAGACAATTAAGCAAGCCTGGGAAAACAGAAAATTATTAAAGGATAAAAATGTCAGGGATTGTATCAGGGAGGTTATTGATCTGCTGGATAAGGGAAAAATCAGGATTGCTTCGCCAGCCAATAATAAATGGGTTGTAAACGAATGGGTGAAAAAAGCGGTTGTTCTCTATTTTTCTATACAGGAAATGAAAGTTTCTATTAATTCCCCGTTTGAATTCTATGATAAAATTGATTTGAAAAAAGATTTTAAAAAACTGGGAGTAAGAGTCGTTCCGCATGCAGTTGCACGTTATGGGTCATATCTGGCAAAAGGAGTAGTGCTAATGCCGTCATATATAAATATAGGTGCCCGGGTAGGAGAAGGGACTATGGTTGACACATGGGCTACGGTGGGGTCATGTGCACAGGTTGGGAAAAATGTTCATCTTAGTGGTGGTGTGGGGATTGGAGGTGTGCTCGAACCTATTCAGGCTAAACCGGTAATTGTTGAGGATAATTGTTTTATCGGATCAAGATGTATTATTGTTGAAGGAGTAAGGATTGAAAAAGCCGCTGTTCTCGGAGCAAATGTGGTATTAACAAAAAGCACCAGGATAATTGATGTTACCGGAAGGGAACCTGTTAGTTCGAAAGGAATAATTCCATCCGCGTCAATTGTAATACCGGGTAGCTATACAAAAGAATTTTCTGCAGGGAAGTTTCAGGTTCCCTGCGCTTTAATAATTGGTAAAAGGAAAAAGTCAACCGATTTGAAAACCTCGTTAAATAATGCTTTAAGAGAGTTTAATGTAGTTGTCTAATAATTTTGATAATGAGAATAGGATTTGATGCAAAACGTGCATTTTTTAATAAGAGCGGATTGGGAAATTACAGTCGTGATACAATATCAATCCTGATAGGTAATTATCATGAACACAGTTATTTTTTATACACTCCACCCGGAACACCAACGGTTAATTTTACAACAGACTCATCTGCGTCTATTTGTAAACCAACAAGTTATGTTGGAGAAAAATTTCCTTTTTTCTGGAGAAGCTTTATGTTACCCAATCAGTTAAAAGACGACAGGATTGATCTGTTTCATGGGCTTAGTAATGAAATTCCATTTAGCATAAAAAACTCCGGCATTAAATCGGTTGTAACTATTCATGATCTGATTTTTCTAAGATTTCCGGAATGGTATCCATTTATAGACAGGAAGATTTATGAAGTGAAATTCAGGAAAAGTTGCAGGAATGCAGACAGAATTATTGCAATTAGTAAACAAACAAAAAATGATATTATTGATTTTTTTGGAATAAACCCAGATAAAATTGATGTTGTTTATCAGGGGTGTAACCTTACTTTTCAGGAAAAGGCCGATACGGAACAGGTTTCTATAATCAGTAAAAAGTATTCACTACCAGATGAATATCTCTTATATGTCGGGACAGTGGAAAAGCGTAAAAATCTATTAACAATAGTCAGGGCGCTGAAACTCAGCAACCTGAACATCCCTCTTGTTGTTGTGGGGAAGCATACTTCTTATACAGAACAGGTAAAAAATTATATCCGGAATAAAAACATAAAGAACATTCGGTTTATTAAACATGTTAATACTTCTGAACTTCCTGTTTTTTACCAGAATGCAAAAATATTTATTTACCCGAGTATTTTTGAAGGGTTTGGGATTCCGATCCAGGAAGCTCTTTTTTCAAAAACTCCTGTTATTACATCAAAAACTGGATGTTTTCCCGAAGCAGGTGGTCCGGCATCAATTTATATTGATCCGGAAAATGCAGAAGACCTTGCTAATGCAATTTTAGAGCTATTGAAAGACACACATTTCCGAGAAAAAGTGGTTAGTGAAGGTTATATTTATGCTCAAAACTTTACTAATGAAAAAATTGCTAAAAACCTGATTGAGGTTTATAAAAAAATTGTGTAGCTATGGAAAACGACATTATAAATTCGTTGAAAGTGCTATTAAAGGGAGGAGTTATTTTATATCCGACGGATACAATCTGGGGATTAGGTTGTGATGCTACAAATACGGCAGCTATTAAGCGTGTATATGAGATAAAAAGACGACAGGATAAACATAGTATGCTAATATTATTGAATTCTATCGGGCAATTAGGTAATTATGTGACCCAAATTCCCAACGAGGCAATTAAATTGATTGAATCTTCTGCTAAGCCTGTTACAATAATTTACCCTTCTGCACAAAACTTGCCACAAAACATTCTTGCAGATGACCGGTCAATAGGAATAAGAATTACAGAAGATCCATTTTGCTCGGAGCTTATTAGCCGTTTTGGCAAGCCCCTTGTATCAACGTCTGCCAATTTAAGCGGTGGCAGAAACCCTGGGAATTTTTCTGAGATTGAAGATGAAATTATCCCGGAAGCAGATTATGTTGTGAGATGGAGGCAGAATGATAACGCCCGTAGTGCTCCTTCAACCATATACAAAGTGAATGATAAGGACGGGATAATTCTTATCAGGAAATAAAAGATTGATAAACGGGTTTTGCTTTTTCCTGATGTTTTCATGTAAAAAGGTTTTAAGTTCTTTATAAAGACGATTGTTTTTTTCTCCTGCTGCATTTTTTTTATGTAAATTTGAGCTTTATATTAATATCCAGTAGGGTTGCGGTTATTAACATTCATTTTTCTTTAACAAATTCTAATGATAACCAAATTATTAAATACATCCAATCGACTTTTTAACCGGTCACATACTCCGCGATGGATTGTATTTCTGATTGACTTAATGATTTGTTTTTTTTCAATTTCTCTGGCTCACCTTCTGCGCTTTAATTTTGAGATCCCCAGGGAATATATGGATACAATAACATTTGTAATACCATATGTATTATTTATTCGTGCTATCAGTTTTGTGTTGTTCCGGTCTTATGCCGGTCTTATCCGCTACACAAGCGCTAAAGATACTGAGAGAACAATTATGGTAGTCTTATTTGGTACGTTTATACTTATCATTGGGAATGTTGCATGGAATAAACTGTTTCTGGGGGTAAACCCGATCCCATATGGTATTCTTATAATTGATTTTCTGATTACTGTTTTTGTAATGTCGACTTCACGGCTTTTTATTAAATCACTATATCTCGAAATAAATAACCCTTCATCTCAACGAACAAATATTATTATTTATGGGGCAGGACCTTTGGGAGTAATTACAAAACAAACTATTGACAGGGATGAAAGAGCTAAATTTAAAGTACTTAATTATATTGATAATTCGAATTGGGGAAACAAGCTTGAAGGGATCAGGATATGTCATGAGAAAGAATTACCTGAAATACTTAAAAATAATGAAATATCAAGGATAATAATTACTGAAAAAAATATTGATCTTGAAAAAAGGGAAGCACTCATTGATATGTGCCTGCAATATGATATTAAGGTTCTTACAATACCTGAAGCAAACACATGGATAAATGGCGAATTAAGTTTAAAACAGATAAAGGAATTTAATATTGAGGATTTGCTGGAACGACCTTCAATTAAGTTGGATGAAAAAACAATAAGGCAACAAACTTCAGGCAGGTGTGTTTTGGTGACCGGGGCTGCAGGATCCATTGGAGGCGAGATAGTAAAGCAATTGACAAAGTATCATCCAAAAAAAATTATTTTGTTCGATCAGGCTGAATCACCACTCTATTTACAGGAACTTTTACTTCAGGAGCGATTTAAGTTTTATAATTTTGAAATTGTGTTGGGTGATATTGCAAACAGGGAACGATTAGTGAGAATTTTTGAAAAATTCAAACCCGAGATTGTTTATCATGCTGCTGCTTATAAACATGTTCCTATGATGGAGATTAATCCTGAAGAGGCAATTCGCACCAATATTTTGGGTACTAAAAATCTTGCTGACTTATCGGTAAGTTATGATGTCAGTAAGTTTGTTATGATATCAACAGATAAAGCTGTTAATCCGACAAACGTAATGGGAGCTTCGAAAAGAATAGCAGAAATATATATTCAGAGTCTTAATAAACATGTGGAAACCAATTTTATCACAACCAGGTTTGGAAATGTATTAGGATCCAATGGCTCAGTTATTCCCAGGTTTAAAAAACAGATCGAAAGTGGCGGACCGGTTACAGTAACACACCAGGAGGTGACCAGGTATTTTATGACTATCCCCGAGGCATGTCAGCTTGTTCTTGAAGCTAGTGTAATGGGTAAAGGAGGGGAGATATTTATTTTTGATATGGGAAAATCAGTGAAGATAATTGATCTTGCAAAGAAGATGATCCGTTTATCAGGACTTGAACTCGGGAAAGATATTCGCCTGAATATTACTGGTTTGAGACCGGGAGAAAAGTTGTATGAAGAATTACTGAACAACAAGGAAAACACTATTCCTACTCACAATACAAAGATAATGATAGCCAAAGTACTGCAGAATAATTTTAAGTCGGTAAAGAAAAAAATAGATAAATTAATAAAACTTGAAGGGAAGGACACATTTGATATTGTCAGGGAAATGAAGACAATTGTTCCTGAGTTCTTAAGTGAGAATTCTGAGTTTGAAAAACTGGACGAGAAGAATATAGAAGGCTAATTCAATAATTCCAATACATTTATTCATACAAATCAAGCAGCCCCTCGGGCAGATTAACCTTTATTAGTTTTTTGTGCGAATCGATTTCGATAATCAGATCTTCATGTAACGGGACAATGATCTCCTTTTGATCCTGCTTAACCTGGAAAACGGGATTGTCGGGATAGAATAAAATTTCAGTTATTACCCCGACATTTCCATGTTTATGATCCCATAGAGTGAAACCTTTAAGATAATTATAGGGAGATGTATTTTTATCGGGGATAATTACATCAGAAAATTTTGTGTAAACTTTGCATCCGATTAAATCTTTACATTGATTTTCAGTTTCTACAGAATCGAAATTCAGTAAAATATTTTTTTGGTCAAGAGGTTCTGCAACATTAATAAAAAAAGGAACCAGAAGTCCTTCTATTTCAAGGAAAACTGATTCCATTTCATAAAATCTTTCAGAAATTATTTTGTCAAGTTTAAGTACTATTGACCCGGCCGCTCCGCGGGTTTTGCTAATAGTTCCAAGCCAATAAACATTTTCAGGATCCATTATTAGTGAGAGACATAAACTTAGTCAAATTATTCTTTTTCCCCTTTTTCCTTTTCCTCTTCTTTAGGCTTCTCGGGGCCTGCTTTCTCGCTTACTTCCTGATCTTTTTTCTCTTC
>JAGGXD010000175.1 GCA_021163295.1 Bacteroidales bacterium | reverse complement strand
TATTTTTACTCCCTGGGAGGGAGCTACCAATGCTGAAGTTTGAATTCCACTTGTTTTGGTGTTATGTAGTTTTCTCCTTTCATTATATTGGTTTGAGGTTTGAAGTTTGAGGTTCAAACGATATCAATTCCTGATTATTAATCAAAACAATAAGTAAAAACTGCTTTACAGTTTTTCTAACACCGCTAAATCAATAACTAAATTCCGGAAAATCGGTTTAGTGATGTATTTTCCTTCATAATTCAAAATAAAAATACGAAAAAATCAAACACGTGTCAAGAGGCTCTGAAACAGTGCAATTTCCATAATTAGCGGGGGGGGGTAAGGGTCTATATATCAGCAATATAAGAGAGCAATAAATTGTTTTCCAATACTGAAAATATGTTGCAGAACATGCGAAATGGTAAAAACTAATGAATTTTGCTGGTAATATTTGATATTATTTTCGCTGTTCATCTTCACTTTTAATAAAGTTTGTTCCTGCTTTATTGTATTTACTTGCTATTTTTGCCTAAATTGTTTGATATGCTTATCTATAAATTTGGCGGTTCTTCACTTGGTAACGCTGAAGGAATCCGTAATATCACTGATATTGTAAAGAAAGCTCCTGAAAACCTCGTTGTAGTGGTATCTGCCCTTGGTAAGACAACCAATGCACTCGAAAGGCTTGTTGGACATCATCTGGACGGAAATATAACTAAAGTCGGTAAGGAACTCGAAACCATCAGACAATTTCATCAAACTATTGTTACCGGTCTTTTCGGTTCAACAGATAATGAAACAGGAAAAGAACTGAACAGGTCATTCCGTGATTTAGAAGAATTTATAAAAAAACCTCCTTCATCCGGTTATGACCAGACTTATGATCAAATTGTTTCAAGGGGTGAACTGTGGTCAACACGGATTATTGCTTCATGGTTAATAAAAAATGAGATACCCGTTAGGTGGATGGATATCCGGGAGTATTTAAAAACAGACGATATTTTCAGGGATGCACATGTTGACTGGCACCTGTCAGGCAGTCTTATTCATAAAGAATTCAACAATCCCGGCTCCGAAAGATTGATAACCCAGGGATTCATTGGTGGTACTACCGGCGGATTGTCCACTACTCTGGGCAGGGAAGGGTCGGATTATACGGCGGCTATACTGGCTCATGTACTTGATGCCAAAAAGGTGGTGATATGGAAAGATGTTCCCGGTGTAATGAGTGCCGATCCTGCTGTTTTTCCTGATGCTGAAAAACTGGATGAGCTGTCATATCACGAAGCGCTTGAAATGGCTTATTACGGAGCCCAGGTGATCCATCCTAAAACAATCAAACCTCTTCATAATAAGAATATTCCCCTGTTTGTAAAATCTTTTAATCTGCCGGATGAACCCGGAACTATCATTCACCTGGTTGACCATCCCCTGGATCTTGTTCCGGTTTATGTTATCAAACCTGACCAGATACTTGTGTCTGTGGCGCCAAAAGATTATTCTTTTATTGTAGAAGAAAACCTTGGAAAAATCTTTAGCCTTTTCAATATTTACCGTATCCCGGTAAACCTGATCCAGAATTCCGCCGTAAGCATAACGGTGTGTGTAAACCAGATTAACGGACAGGTTTACAAAGTTATTGATGAGCTGAAAAAGGATTTTGAGGTGAGGTTCAATGAGGACGTTGAGCTGGTTACTATACGTTATTATAACCAGGAAGCTATAAATAAAATGACACGTGGCAGGAAAGTTCTTCTGGAACAAATGAGCCGCCTTACAGCACAATTAGTGTTGAAATAGGAAGCACCCAGCACCCAGCACCTAGTACCCAGTTCACCTATTTCCTGTCAAAAAAGATATTCTTTGACAATGCTGACAGGGGTACTCCGTAAGCAATTCTTGTGTTTTTACCAAGCAATTCAAGTTCCAGGATTGCCTGTCCTGCAGAGTAGAGGATCCGGTTATCAATCCTGTGATCCATGGCTACACTTACAGCTGATCCCATTGCAATACCAAGGTCGCCGGTATTAAACACACATGGAATATCAGGGTGCTTGTCTTTTTTAGCACAATCTTTATATCCGCACATCCCGCAATCCAGCTCAAGGGATTGGATGCTTGTTCCCATCATTACAAGCACTTCAGACTGGAGTACATTTCCTGCATCTCTCTCAAAAAAGTACTGACCCTTACGTTTTCCGATCTCTTTCATTTTGTCTGCAATTACCTGCAATTCTTTACCATCAGCCAGTGCCAGTGAAACATAATCCCGCCCCCGTGCTTTGGGCGCGGTTCGTGCTGCAAGGATCATTTTCTTAGCGATGCTTTTTACACTTTCTGACTTAAACTGTTCTTCTTTAAGTATTGACATATTAGTAGAGGGTTATAAATTATTCGTTAGATTCTAATCCGAAAGGCACATAAAATGCAGCTTTATAACTTCTTGCGTTGCCCTTTTCATCAAGAATTTCATATGCCAGCATAATAAAATGCACTTTTTTATAAAGATTAAAAGTTACGGGGTCAAAAAACCAGTCTTCAAGGAACTGGACTTTTGCTACCTCTGCTCCGTCAGACTCAGCTTGTTTCTCGATCTCTTTTACCTGATTAACAGACATTTGTTTATCAGTGTAATAATCATATGCCTTAACTTTACCGGCATAAATTGCTTTATAAACTTCATCAACAAGTTTTTCCCTGTCCAGTCCTTTCAGACATGTTTCAGTCCATTCGTCAGCAGGATCGGGATTTTTAATAACAATGTCGTACCTGATGGATTCAGCGATTGGCTGAAGTGTTAGAAGAGTTGTGTCCTTCAGGGTTTTAGCTTTTCCTGTAACAGATGGATTACTGTTTTGTTGCTTGCAGGCTGTTAAACCGGCAAATAGCAGAATGATAATTAATATTTTTTTAGACATAATATATCAGATTTTAATTTTATCGTTAAAATGTATCAGGCTAAGCCTTCTTTACTACCTGTTAAATGTCAATGCTTTTCCTCTGATGTCTTCATTTATAGTGCCATTATCGTAGGCTAATTGTCCATTAACAAAAGTTTTTTCAATACGGTTTTTAAACTGCGTTCCTTCCAGCGGTGACCAGTGGCATTTATATAATATATTATCCTTTGAAACTGTCCATGGATTATCAGGATTAACCAGAACCAGGTCGGCCCGGTATCCTTCCCGTATAAAACCCCGCTTTTCAACACTAAATATTCTTGCGGGAGTATGACACATCTTTTCAACAATTGTTTCAAGATCAATCATGTTTCTGTTGTGCATCTCAAGCATAGCCGGCAGTGAATGCTGAACCATCGGTCCTCCTGAAGGTGAATGTAAATAATCCCTGTTTTTCTCTTCCCATGTATGCGGGGCATGGTCAGTTGCAATAGTATCAATTTTATTCGATTTTACAGCCTCGAGTAAAGCTTCACGGTCTTTTCGGGTTTTAATGGCAGGGTTCCATTTGATCCGTGTGCCCAGTGACTTATAATCACTATCATCAAACCACAGGTGATGAACACAAACCTCACCGGTAATAAGTTTGTTTTTTGAATATGAACGACCTTCCAGTAACTCCAGTTCACTTGCTGTGGATAGATGAAGGATATGCAACCGTGCATTGTATTGATTAGCCAGTTCAACAGCCTTTACAGTTGATTTGTAACAGGCTTCTTCTGATCTGATCTCAGGATGAAGATATACCGGGATGTTGTTTTTATATTTCTTCCTGTAGAGTTGAAGGTTTTTTTGAATTATATCTTCATCTTCAGAATGTACAGCTATCGGTATTTTTACTTCTGAAAATATATGTTTTAATGTATCGGGATTGTTTACCAGCATATTGCCGGTAGATGCCCCCATAAACACTTTGATACCGCATGTTTTTGTCGGATCGGTTCTTAACAGTTCATCCAGGTTGTCGTTAGTTGCACCAATATAGAATGCATAGTTAGCCAGGGATTTGACAGCAGCTAAACTAAGCTTTTCATCAAGTGCCCTGGTGGTGATAGTTTGCGGATAAGTATTTGGCATTTCCATATATGAAGTAATCCCACCGGCAACAGCAGCTTTTGTTTCAGAAAGAATATCGGCTTTATAGGTTAACCCCGGTTCGCGGAAATGTACATGTTCGTCAATAACACCGGGGAACAGATATTTTCCTTTTGCATTAATCGTTTCAGAAGATTGGATAATGTTGCGGGGGATCTTCTTATAATATATAGTATCAATTATGCCTTCACTGATCAGAACACTACCAGTTTGTTTTTTATTCTCATTTACTATGGTAGCTTCATGTATCAGGAAAGGCTTCATTTGAACAACTTTTTTTCAGGAACTAAGTTTATAATCGGTATAGAAGCTTCTCCATTTCATTTTCACCACTCCCCACAGTGCTTCATTAAAAATTCCACCACTCATTTTTGAAGAACCAAATTTCCGGTCGGTAAAAACAATAGGAACTTCAATAATATTAAAACCGAATTTCCAGGCGATAAATTTCATTTCGATCTGGAAAGCATAACCTTTTGAGCGAATACTGTTAAGGTTGATAGTTTTAAGAACTTTGCTTTTGTAACATTTAAACCCTGCTGTAGTATCTTTAATGTTCATTCCTGTAATGATCCTGACATAGATAGATGCTGCATAAGACATCAGGACTCGTCCAAGAGGCCAGTTCACTACATTAACACCCGATTTGTAACGCGATCCGATAGCCAGGTCGGCACCATTGTGAGCAACTGCATCATATAGACGTGGCAGATCGTTGGGATTATGAGAAAAGTCGGCATCCATTTCAAAAATATAATCGAATTTTTGATCAAGAGCCCATCTAAAACCAGTGAGATAAGCAGTACCCAGTCCAAGTTTCTCTTTTCTGATTATCAGGTGTATTTTTTTGTTATTTTTTTGCAGTTCCCTGACAATACTGGCAGTACCATCGGGTGAATTATCATCTATAATCAGAATTTCAGCAGGAATTGACTGAGAAAGAATAGCAGGAATTATTTTATCAATATTCTCCTTTTCGTTATAAGTCGGTATGATGATAAGGCAATTATTCATTGGATAAAGATAAGGATTTTTCGGTACATATTTGCACCCCGATTTTGATGGATTTTTGACAAGGAAAAAAAAGAATAAATAATTTTAAAAAAGTTTGTGGTAGTAAATAAAATGTTTTTATCTTTGCAGCCACGTTTTTTTGAAAAGATTTTTTGAAAGCAGAAAAAGGACAGAAAAACAGCAGGTAAATAGAAATAATATTTCCTGTTATTACAGTCGTTTTTTAAATAAAAATTCTTTTATTATTAAGAAGGATTATTTGCAAAGTTTACCAATTGGTGT
>JAGGXD010000078.1 GCA_021163295.1 Bacteroidales bacterium | reverse complement strand
GAGTGGTTGAAGAAAATGTTTTTTGCTAAAGAAATTGATAGTGAGGGTATCTATGAGTTAATGATCAATGAAGCAAGGAATACAAAAGTCGGAAGTAATGGGATAAGGATTGATGCTTCGTTTTATCCAACACCAGGCGGAGCGGATTCAGGATTTATACGTAACCTGACTATGGAAACTTCAAGAGGAGATATCTATCGTGCTGCTCTTGAATCATTGTCATGCAAAACACGCGAAAGACTTGGACAATTACAGGAAACCGGAAAATTTAAAGCTGATTCGTTAATTTGTGTTGGAGGTGGATCAAAAAATAAACTATGGAACCAGATACGGGCAGATGTGCTCGGTATTCCTGTAAAGCTTATTGATCAAAAAGAAACCACTGTTCTTGGTGCCGCACTGTTTGCAATGTCTGGCGTGAATATATTTTCTTCACCTGATGAAGCCAGAAATGCCATTGATTATTCGGGAGATATCTTTGAACCTTCACTGAATACCATGGTCTACACGGGTATTTATGAACAATACCTTGAATTAAAAAATGCCAAATAAATCATGTTCCGTGGTATTGCAGAATAAAGTGGAATAGAAACTATAATCAATGCGGTTAGTGTTGATTTTTCTCTCCAGGTGTAATACAGGTTCTCCTTCTTTAACATCAAGATGTTGGCAAATTTTTCCTTTTGCCGGGATTGCTTTTAACCTTTGTTCACCACCTGTGACCTTAACCTGGTATGATTTTCTTAGAATATCGAAAAGTGACCTGTTTTCAAATGTTCTGGAAGTGAAACGGGGCAGATTTATGTTGGGTAAAAATGTAATATCGTAAAACAGGGGTTTATTATTTACCAGCCTTACTCTTTCCATATAAATACATCCTGATTCTTTTTCCACTTCGGAGAGAGGAAAAACAAACGGATCATCCCATTTTCTGATAACAGGTCCCTCTAATATTTTTGTTTTCAGGTTTTCTTTACCAATAGCTGTAGTGGTACCTGCAACAGACAGGATACCAATTCCTTTTGGCTGCGCACAAACAATACTCCCTTTACCCTGCTGCTTCTTGATGAACCCGTCTTTTACAAGTTGATCAAGTGCCAGCCGCACTGTAGGACGAGTGATCCCGTTTGTCTGACAAAGGTCATTTTCCGAAGGCAGCATGTCACCTTCCCTGTAAACACCGCTGGTTATGTGTTTTCTGAGTATCTCATATACCTGGCGGTAACGGGGTATATTTTGCTTTTTACCGGACATTATTTTGATTTATTGCAAAATGTTTTCAAAACAAAAATAGTAAATATTTTCAAAAAACAATAAAATATGTTATTATGAATAATTTTACTTGTAAATACAAGCTGAAATGTTTATCTTTGCAATGTTTGGCTATATGATTATAATTCAGCTATATATGATTTATATATTTTGTTATAAAAAGCAATCATGTAGTTACAAGTAATTTAATTATTAAAATGGATTTTATATGGCTCATGCGGTAATAATGCCAAGGCAGGGACAGTCAGTTGAAACATGTATTCTAACTGAATGGTTCCTGAAAAAAGGGGACAAGGTTTCTGCAGGTGATATTTTGTTTGCTTACGAAACTGATAAAGCTTCGTTTGATGAGGTAGCAGATGCAGACGGGATATTGCTGGATATTTTTTTTAATGCCGGTGATGAAGTGCCGGTACTAACTAATATCGCCGTAATAGGAGAGGAAGGAGAGGATGTTGAGGAGTTCCGGGTTGGGGAAACGGGCAAACAAAAAATTTCTCCAAGAGCCAGAAAATTGGCTTTACAAACCGGATTGGATTATGAAAATCTGACCGGTACGGGACCAGGTGAACGTATTATTGAACGGGATATTAAAAATGCCGCAGCTTCAATGCAGAGAATTACCCCATTGGCAAGGACCATGATGGAGAAAGAAAACCTTGTTTATGACATGGGAAAAGCCGGGAGCAAGACACGTATTACAGCTGGCGATCTCTACTCACCACAAGATGCCGCTGCAACCGGTTTTGAGGATAAACCCTTGTCAAATGTAAGAAAACTTATAGCGAAAGGAATGTATGAGTCACTCAGGAATTCCGCCCAGCTTACGCATCATACAAGTGCTGATGCCCGAAAAATTCTTGAACTAAGGAGAAAAGTTAAAAGCAGAGTGGAATCAGAAGGTTATCAAAACATAACCCTTAATGATATGGCTTGTTATGCTGTAATTAGTGCCTTAAAAAAACATCATGAAATAAATGCACATTTTCTCGGGGATAAAATAAGGTTTTTCAAAAAGGTGAATCTTGGTTTTGCAGTGGATACTCCACGCGGACTGTTGGTGCCGGTTGTGATGGAAGCTGATAAATTATCACTGATTGAATTATCGGTTGAAATGCAAAAGATTGCCGTTTTATGCCATTCAGGAAGTGTCGACCCAAACCTGCTTTCAAGTGAACTGGCAACCTTTACTGTTTCAAATCTTGGTGCCTACGGGGTTGAGATATTCACACCTGTTGTTAACCTGCCACAGGTTGGTATCCTTGGTGTGAATACTATTATAAAGCGCCCGGCAGAACTTGAGGGAGGTGCAATGGGATTTGTCCCGTATATCGGATTGTCACTTACTTATGATCACAGGGCTATTGACGGAGGACCGGCATCCTTGTTTCTGAAAACAATTAAGGAGGAAATTGAACGATTTGATGTTGAAATTTAATTTATACAATTTGAAATTAGAAATTAAAAAAATCACCAATTAACCAATTAACAAATACCCATGCCAAAAAAGCAGTATATAAATCCGGATGAAGTTAGACGTGCAGGTAAAATAACTTTTGGTTCAATACCTGTAAATCAATATAACCGGAGTATAACAGAAGAGAAAAAGAACTTCTTAACAGATGATCTTATACGTATATTTCGCGATATGGTGATTATCAGGGAGTTCGAAACGATGCTGAACAATATTAAAATAAAAAATGAATATAATGGTGTTCAGTATAACCATCCGGGTCCGGCACATTTGTCAATCGGGCAGGAAGCTTCAGCAGTAGGGATGGCATACACACTTTCTGTTGATGACTTTATTTTCGGTTCCCACCGGAGCCATGGAGAGATACTCGCAAAAGGATTATCGGCTATCCATCAGCTTGATGAGAACAGGCTGATGAAGATAATGAAAGGATATTTTGACGGGGCTGCACTGAGGGTTGTGGAGAAATATAACAAGGATAATGTGAAGGATCTGGCAATAGATTTTTTACTATATGGAACTTTGGCTGAAATTTTTGCCAGGGAAAACGGGTTTAACAAAGGACTGGGCGGTTCAATGCATGCATTCTTTCCGCCATTTGGAGTTTATCCTAATAACGCTATTGTAGGTGGATCGGGTGATATTTCAGTTGGCGCTGCTTTGTTCAAAAAAGTAAATAAGAAACCGGGTATCGTTGTGGCGAATATCGGAGATGCTTCAATGGGTTGCGGTCCGGTTTGGGAAGGTATTAGTTTTGCTGCAATGGACCAGTTTAAAACCCTGTGGGAGGGAGAATTTAATGGTGGTTTACCAATCTTGTTTAATTTTATGAATAACCAGTATGGCATGGGAGGGCAAACCCAGGGTGAAACAATGGGGTATAAAATTCTGGCACGTGTAGGTGCAGGTGTGAACCCGGAAATGATGCACTCCGAAAGGGTTGATGGCTACAATCCTCTTGCAGTAATTGATGCATTTCGCAGAAAAAAGAAAATTCTTGAAGAGAAAAACGGCCCTGTACTTCTGGATACGCTAACTTACAGAATAAGTGGTCATTCTCCATCGGATGCATCTTCATACAGGTCGAAAGATGAAATTGAAGCATGGAAAAGAGCTGATGCAATTGATGAGTATGCACTTGGACTTATTGAAGCAAAAGTTGCTGAGATTAATGAGTTGGAAAAAATACGCGAAAATACAAAGAAGCTGATCACTCATATCATGAAGCTTGCTATTGATGATAAGATCTCTCCCAGAATGAATTTGGAAAATGATCCGGATGGGATAGGTAAACTGATGTTTTCTAACGGTTCAGTTGATAAAATGGATGACCGTGAACCTGAGGTTTTGATGCCTAAGGAAAAAAATCCAAGGGTTGAACAGATTAGCAGGAAGGAGAGATTTGGACTGGATAAAAACGGGAAGCCATTTTCCAAAGTAAAATCATTCCAGCTACGTGATGGTATTTTTGAAGCAATCCTTGACAGGTTCTATAAAGATCCTACATTGATTGCTTATGGTGAAGAAAACAGGGACTGGGGTGGTGCATTTGCTGTGTATCGTGGTTTGACCGAAGCACTGCCGTATAATCGTCTTTTTAATGCTTCAATTTCTGAAGGAGCAATTGCAGGAACAGCTATCGGGTATGCTATGTGTGGTGGAAGAGTGATCCCCGAGATTATGTATTGTGATTTCCTTGGAAGGGCAGGGGATGAGGTGTTTAACCAACTTCCTAAATGGCAGGCTATGAGTGGAAATATTCTTAAAATGCCTGTGGTACTCAGGGTATCGGTGGGATCTAAATACGGTGCTCAACATTCGCAGGACTGGTCTTCAATTGTTTCTCATATCCCCGGACTAAAAGTAGTGTTTCCTGCTACTCCATACGATGCTAAAGGATTGATGAATGCAGCACTTCAGGGAACTGACCCGGTTGTTTTCTTTGAGAGCCAGAGGATATATGACGTAGGTGAATTGTTCCATAAAGGTGGTGTGCCTGAGGAATATTACGAAATACCTATAGGTGAACCGGATATTAAGCGTGAGGGTAAGGATATTACTATATTATCTATTGGTGCAACATTGTACAAGGCGGTGGAAGTGGCTGATGTTCTTGAGAAGAAGTATGATATTTCAGCAGAGGTGATTGATGCGCGCAGTCTTGTGCCATTTAACTATGAAAAAGTACTGGAATCGGTTAAAAAGACGGGAAGGATTATTCTTACAAGTGATGCTTCCGGGCGTGGTTCATACCTTAAAGATATGGCGCAGAATATTACGGAACTTGCTTTTGACTATCTTGATGCACCTCCTGTTGTGATTGGTGCAAGAAACTGGATTGTGCCGGCTCATGAGATGGAAGACTACTTTTTTCCGCAAACAGACTGGATTCTCGATGCTATACATGCCAAAATTTTTCAACTTGATGGACATATAGTAAAAAATGATTTTTCTGATAAGGAAAAAATAGAAAGAAGCAGGTTGGGAGTGTGATCATCATGATGGTTCAATTCGTAACACAAAACCCGTAACGATGTACAACTTTTTAAACAATTTTCCTCCTGAAAACGATCTGCTTCGCTGGTCTGAGAAATTAACCGGCAAGCAACCCCTGAAAGTGAATGGTCATTTGCATTCTCCATATTCGTTTAGTGCATTTACTAATATGGAGCAGATGTTTGAAATGGCAACGAGTGAAAATGTTAATGTCCTTGGGATCAATGATTTTAATACTACTGATGGATACGAAGAGTTCAATAAGTATGCAGTAAAATACAAAACATTTCCATTATTTAATATTGAATTCATGGGGATGCTTGCAGATGAACAGGTTAATGATATTCGTGTTAATGATCCTAATAATCCGGGTCGAACTTATTTTAGCGGTAAAGGGTTAAGATACCCGGTTCAAATGGATGAAAAAAATGAAAAAGTTCTCAATTCAATAGTAAATGAAAGTTTTTACCAGGTGGAAGAAATGATCAATAAGCTTAATGACTTTTTACAACAAATTGGGAGTGATATCAGAATTGGTATTGATGAGATCAGGGAAAAATGGGCGAAGGAACTTGTTAGGGAACGGCACATCGCAAAAGCACTGAGAATAAAAATATTTGAAGAATTCAGTACTGAAGACAAACGCAAGATATTTTTAGAGAAATTGTTTGGAGATAAGGTGCCTATGTCTTTGATTGATAATGTGCCTGCCCTTGAAAATGAGATCAGAGCAAGACTGTTGAAAAAGGGTGGGGTGGCTTATGCAAAGGAGAACGAAAAAGCATTTCCTGAAATTGAAAAAGTAATGGAGATCATTGTGAACGCAGGTGGTATCCCCTGTTATCCTGTTTTACTGGATGATAAGAAAGGGAATTATACTGAATATGAGTCTGATCCAGTGAAACTTATGAAGAAACTAAAGGAATTAAATGTGTCCTCAATAGAGCTTATCCCCGGAAGGAATGATTTTAAAAAATTAAAAGAGTTTGTTTTGTTTTTTGATAAGAACGGATTTGTGATCACACTTGGTACTGAACATAATACTCCTGCTATGCAACCGGTAATTGTTAGTTGCAGGGAGGGGAAGGCACTTGATAGGGAATTGATGTCAATCTCATATCGGGGGACTTCAGTAATTGCTTCTCATCAATACCTTCATGCACAAGGAAGAGAAGGATATATTCGAGCTGATGGTACTGCCCGGACAGATGAAAAGGAATATTTTGAACAGCTTGGTGATGCGGTGATCAGGAAATTTATAAGTTTAGCAGTATGAAAAAAGAAATTAGCGAATTAATTGAAATATCACGATTCTATGGCAGACAGAAAGAATTTGTTATTGGAGGAGGGGGAAATACTTCTTATAAAGATGATAAATATTTATGGGTTAAAGCCAGTGGTATATCTCTTGCAGATATCGACGAAGACGGGT
>JAGGXD010000108.1 GCA_021163295.1 Bacteroidales bacterium | reverse complement strand
GCAACAGGTGAGGAACTTAGTTCAATTGCAAAAAGTATGGGTTGCTATGATATTTTTCCGGAACTTATTAAAGAAGAACGGAAATGGATAAAAGAAGATGGAAAGATACCTAAACATTCGAGATGGGAAGACAGGATAGCTAAAGGAGAACTAGCTGTTGATACTTTGCTAAACCTTGCAGGACTTGCCACTTTTGCGAATGATCAGGAGAAGCTTGATCAGCGGATCAAATCCTTGATTTGAAACCAGCACCCAGTACCCAGCAACAATTAGCAGATAATAACATACTGTCATGAATAAAAAAAATATCCAGTTAGCTTACCAACTTGCAAAGGAGGAGTATGATTTCCTGGGAGTGGATGTTGAGCAGGTTATCAGTAAACTCAGTAATATCAGTCTCTCACTTCATTGCTGGCAGGGTGATGATGTTGGAGGGTTTGAAACTCCGGATGCCGGACTGTCAGGCGGTGGAATTCAGGTTACTGGAAATTACCCGGGCAAAGCAAGGAATGTAGGTGAACTCAAGAGCGATCTGGAAAAAGTTTTGTCCCTGTTACCTGGTAAGCACAGGGTTAATCTTCATGCAATTTATGGGGAGTTTGGGAACAAACGAGTTGATCGTGATGAGATCAGACCTGAACATTTCCAGGATTGGATAAACTGGGCTCGTGCTAACAAACTGAAACTTGATTTTAATCCGACTCTCTTTTCTCATCCAAAAGCTGATGCAGGTTTTACACTCTCTAGTAAAAATGAATCTGTAAGGAAATTCTGGATCGAGCATGTAAAACGATGCAGGGAAATTGGAGAATATTTTGGTCTGGAATTGAACAGCAGTTGCATTCATAATATCTGGATTCCTGATGGTACAAAGGATACACCTCTTGACAGGTATGGACACAGGAGTCTTCTTAAGGAATCACTTAATGAGATATTTGAATACAATATACCTGAAAAATATCTTAAAGACTCGGTTGAAAGTAAATTGTTTGGTATAGGGAGTGAATCTTTCGTTGTTGGATCGTATGATTTCTACCTGGCTTATGCAGCAAAAAATAATAAAATGATCTGCCTTGATAACGGACATTTTCATCCTACCGAGAATGTTGGCGATAAAATATCTTCATGCCTGCAATTTGTAGATGAGATACTACTTCATTTAACCAGAGGGGTTAGATGGGATAGTGACCATGTGGTTACTCAGAATGATGAAATATTGTTAATTGCTCAGGAGGTTGTCCGTTCAGATGCTTTGTCAAGAGTGCATTTTGGTCTTGACTTTTTCGATGCCAGCATCAACAGGGTTGGAGCTTATGTTATTGGTGCCAGGGCAGCACTGAAAAGTTTTCTGTATGCTCTGCTTGAGCCGTCAGATATTTTATTGAAATATGAAGAGGAGGGAAACTATTTTGAACGATTGGCTTTGCTTGAAGAGATGAAAACAAAGCCTTTTGGGGCTGTCTGGAATTACTATTGTCTTAACAATGGAGTTATTCCTGATGAAGGGTATATAAGTGAGATAAAAAAATATGAAAAAGAAGTTTTGTTAAAAAGATGAAAACTGCAACAATAACAAAAAAACTTGATCAGCTTTACGAATTTGACCGGGAACCTGTAGGGCAGAAAAACCTGCAAGGGTTAGGGAATTTTCTGGGAATATTTGCAGGTGAACATGTAGCAGGAACAGAGTTTGTAATAGGTATGCTGTTTGTTGCTCATGGTGTATCGGTGGTTGATATGCTTGTTGGAGGATTAATTGGAAATATTCTTGCAGTTTTGTCCTGGGCATTTATAACTACACCTATTGCTGTAAAAGTCAGGTTATCACTTTACTGGCATCTCAAGAAAATTGCAGGACCGGTATTGGTATTTATTTATAATATTGTAAACGCTTTGATGTTTTGTTTTCTTGCCGGTGCAATGGTAGCTGTATCTGCCACTGCAGTCGGGATACCTTTTCATATTCAGATGCCCGAACTTAATGATCTCTATCCAAATAGTGTTGGATGGGTTGTTACTGTGATTATTGTTGGTGCAGTGATCACTGCAGTGGCAATTATGGGTTTTGAATCGCTTGCCAGGTTTGCAAAAGTGAGTGCACCCTGGATGTTTCTGATTTTTGTTGCTGCAGCCATTGCCTCTATAGGTACTATGGATGTGAATTCGTTTAGTGAATTTTGGGATATAGCTAAGATAAAGATTTGGAGTGGTATCCCACTTGATGGGCAGTCTAAATTCACAATGTGGCATGTGATATTTTTTACATGGCTGGCGAATGCTGCAATGCACCTGGGAATGTCAGACCTGTCACTGTTTAGATATGCGAAAAAATGGCAGTATGGTTTTGCATCGGCTATTGGAATGTTCCTCGGACATTATGTCGCGTGGATCAGTTCCGGAATAATTTACGCGGCAGCACTGTATAATAATTTCTTTTTTGATGCCCCGGGACCTTTAGCATATAATATTGTAGGTATTGCCGGAGCTGTTTGTGTAGTAATTGCCGGATGGACTACGGCTAACCCAACCTTATACAGAGCCGGACTGGCATTACAGGTAGCTTCTCCGAACTGGAGCCGGTGGAGAGTGACTCTTATTGCCGGAATGCTGACAACAGTTGCTGCTTTGTTTCCTGCATTGGTTATGAAATTACTTGAGTTTGTTGCTATCTATGGTCTGATTTTGCTCCCAATGGGATCAGTAATATTTGCCGACTATTACCTGATACCAAAAATCGGGTTAACCCAATACTATGCTGAAAATCGGGGAATTAATTTTAACTGGGCTGCAGGAATTACATGGTTCGGATTGTTGTTACTGGCACTCGTAATGAACAGGGTGTTTGGTGTGGAAGTATTCTTTCTTGGACCACCGGTATGGATACTTGGGATTGTTACCTATCTTTTTTTAAGCAGGATATATCAAAGAAGAACTATAATCTTAGCATGAATGTTATGAAGCTTGTCCTGAAAATAATTTCATATACCGGATTAGGTTTAACTTTAATTCCTTCTATCCTGTTCCTGATTGATAAAATTGAACTTTCCCAATTAAAGTTGTATATGCTGATTGGTGTATTTGTGTGGTTTGGATCAGCAGTTTTTTGGATAGGGAAGGGGAGAAGTAAGAAGTAAAACAATTCTTACTCTGTGTTGCATTTTTCACAAATACCATTCAAATAGATATGGTATTCATTAATCCTAAATTTATCTAATCCGGTAAACTTTAATTCTTCCGTATTTACATTAAAATCATAGATATTACCACATTTATCACACTTAAAATGGCCATGAGTGGAAGTGTTTCCATCATATCTGGCTTCATTATTTCCAATTCTTACAGTACGTGCGATATTTTTTTCAGTAAACAGTTTTAAAATATTATAAACTGTTGTTTTGGATAATGTCGGAATTTCCTTTACCAGATCGATATATATGTTATCAACTGTTGGATGATTTTTACTGTTTTGTAAATAATCCAGGACTCTGATTCGCTGAATCGATGGGCTTATATTTTTTTCTTTAAGCAGATTTGCACTGGCATTTATACTTGTATTCATAATTTAAATCTTCTTTAGTAAATATGTTTTATTGTTTCTTTTTTTCTCAACTTTTTATACTGAGCGCAGTCGAAGGATAGTTCACTTTCAACTTAATATACTGAGCATAGTCGAAGTATAGGCACTTTAAACTTCTTAATATGCCATATCATCATTAGAAATATCTTCTTCATTAATTTTCTTTTTATTCAACGATTTCCATGAATACCAGATATAGGCAATAACGAATGGAACCAATAAGGAAACATAGCTCATTACAGTTAAAGTATATTTCCCTGATGAAGCATTTTGAATAGTTAACGAACTTTGCAGGTCATAAGTAGAGGGATAAAATGCAGTATTATTAAAACCGGCAAGCAAGAAAATACTAAACACAGTTAAAATTGTTCCGGCACCTGCAAACCAGATACCCTTCCCCGATTTCTTAAATGCTCCTATGTAAATACCGGCAAGAACTCCAACAACACCCAAAAGAAAGATCACCAGCACAACAGGCATTTGAATAAGATTATGGAGGTATTTATAATTTTCCATATAAACTTCCCGGGTTACAGGATTAACAGCAAACCCTTCACGTGTTAATATCAATCCGGTAAAAAGTAAGAAGAATACCAAAAAAGCAATTGAGCAAAGCTTTAGAAGTTGTGATGCTTTGTGTACTATCACTTTATTGTCAATATTATTTATAAAATAGAGAGCTCCGAGTATTCTTGATAATGTAAAAATAGCTAAACCCAGGCAAAGGTTAGTTAAATTAAGAGCAGCTTCAAGTCCGTGTGCAGGACCTTTCCATTGTGAAATTACATTATTTCCTGTTTCTGTAAGTCTGAGTCTGTCCACTGAAAAATCAGATCCCGTAAAAAATGTACCTACGGCAATACCTAATAAAACAGTTGCCACCAAACCATTAATAAATAAAAAAGTGTTATAGGTTTTTTCTCCAAGAAAGTTTTTAGGTTTTGTCCTGTATTCATATGACACAGCCTGAATAATAAAGCTAAAAAGTATAAGCATCCAAACCCAGTAGGCACCTCCGAAACTGGTAGAGTAAAAAAGCGGAAAGGAAGCAAAGAATGCACCTCCGAAAGTTACAAGAGTAGTAAAAGTAACATCCCATCGTCTGCCGATAGAATTAAACAATATTTTCCTTTCGGTACCGGTTTTTGCTAACTGGCTTACAAGAGTTTGTCCACCCTGAACAAACATTAAGAATACAAGAAAAGAGCCCAGTAAAGAAATTATTATCCACCAATATTGTTGTAAAGCCAAATGTGACATATTTTCAAACATAACTTAATCCTCCATGTTTTTTGGTCCTGATTTTATTTGATGAAGCATGATTTTAATTTCTGCAATTAACAAAACGGTAAATAGTGCAGCAAAAGCCCAGAACGTTACCTGAACTGATGAAGTGCTAAGATGGGAAGTAGATATCATGGTTGGAAGGATATCCTGAATTGTCCAGGGTTGACGCCCGACTTCTGCCACGATCCATCCAAGCTCAGAAGCTAAAAATCCCAGCGGGATAGACCATACAGCCAGCTTTAACCATCCTCTTTTACTCTCAGTTTTTTGTTTGATTGAAAAGAACAGGAAAACACCAAACAGAACAATGAAGAAGCATCCTAACCCCACCATTAAGTGAAAACTGTAAAATGTTATTGGAACATTTGGGATAGCCGCCATTTTATCGGGTAAGTATCCATATCCAAAATGCTGATAGTTTTCGTTAAGAGTTTTTAAAGCACCTTCTTTTACTTCAGCATCTTCAGAGTTGTTATATTCCCTGAATGCGTTTATAGCCAATTTACCAAATTCCATTCTTTCGCTTATTGGAATAATATTGTGGTCTTTGTTTCCATCAATCAGATCATTTATTCCCGGGACGAAAGAATTACTGTTTCTATTGGCAAGGAATGAGAGCATTTTAGGTGCTTTTAATGCAAAAACAAAATCATTCTTATTATTATCATATCTTTTACCGGGTGTTACAATCCCTATAGTGGTTAATCCAACTCCTTCGCCTCCTTCGTATATTCCTTCCATTGCAGCAAATTTCATTGGTTGTGTTTTAGCTACATCATGTGCTGAGCTATCACCGGTAATAACAACAAATATTGATGAAAAGAGTCCGAAAACAGCAGCTACAAGAATGCTTCGTTTTGCAAATTCAAGATGCCTTCCTTTAAGAATAAACCAGGCGCTTATACCAATCACGAATAATGAAGCGACAACATAACCATTGGAAATAGTATGAAGAAATTTGTAAATTGCTGTTGGTGAAAATAGTATCTCTGCAAAGTTTACCATTTCGTTCCTGGCAGTATCCGGATTAAATCTCATCCCAACAGGGTTTTGCATCCATGCATTTGCAACCAATATCCATAGTGCCGAAAGGTTTGATCCGATGGCTACAAACCATGATGACAGCATATGGAACTTTTTGCTGACCCTGTTCCAGCCAAAAAACATTATGGCAATAAATGTTGATTCGAGAAAGAATGCCATAATTCCTTCTATAGCCAGGGGGGCACCAAATATGTCACCGACAAACCATGAATAATTTGACCAGTTTGTTCCGAATTCAAATTCAAGAATTATTCCTGTTGCCACACCAATAGCGAAATTTATCCCAAACAGTTTCATCCAGAATTTGGTTGTGTGTTTCCACTTCTCACTCCCTGTTTTGTAGTATTTTGTATGCATAAATGCAATAATAAAAGATAAACCGAGAGTAAGTGGGACAAAAATCCAATGGTAAATCGCCGTAAGGGCAAATTGCGCTCTTGACCAATCTACGAGAGACATGTCAAATGTTTCCATAATTTTACTTTTTTGTAAGTGATTGAATTACATATTCACTCTTTTGTTCCTCTGTATTGAACCTGGAATTCAGAAAATCAGGAAAGAAGAATAGTTTCAGAATTGCAAACATGATAAACAGTTTGATGCCAATAATTATCCATAGCTTTATGCTGACTTTATCAAGGTTTCTAAACCCATCTATGTAAAATTTAATTATTCGTTTAACTAAATTCATGGCGTTCTAATTTTATTATTAACCTAACCTGAAAAATTCATGAATTCTATGAATTTTTCTGCTGACGTAGGAATAATCAATAGTTGAGAAGTTCTCAACTATTGATTTTCCCCAGTCATGGTTAGCCTGTACTATTCATAAATATTGAAAGATGATAATATTTATGAATGCGTCAGGCTAAAGCAACGTCTAATGTCATCATTAATGCAAAACCTGTTAATGCTCCTATAGTGGCAATAT
>JAGGXD010000014.1 GCA_021163295.1 Bacteroidales bacterium | reverse complement strand
TGATATATATGATAACAAGCTGGAAGCTGTTTATGAGCAAAAAAGGCATTTATCAGCATGATAAATTGGAAGTTTCGGACCACAGAAAACCAAGCCTTAAGGAACAACTGCTTTATGCCTTGCCTATAGGGGCATCAAGTTATTTAGGTGTTATAGGAAAACAGATCGATCAGTATATAGTTTCTGCATTTTTTTTACCCGCCGATTTCGCTGTATATTCACGCGGTGCGTTGCGGGTTCCGGTTTTGAGTAATTTTCAATTTATTATCAATAATATCCTGATGCCACAATATGTGAATGCTTATTCTTCAGGAAATATCGGTTCCTTTCTCGGCATTTTCCATCGGAGTATTAAGAAAGTAGCTAAGATTAAGTACCCCGCTTTTGCCTTTCTTTTCGCTTTAGCTCCATCACTGATAACACTCCTTTATACAAATGCTTATGCCAATGCTATTCCTGTCCTCCAAGCTTATCTGATATTGCTTCTTACCACTGTCACTGTGTATGGTATTGTGCCGAGAGCATCAGGCAAAACACTATGCATTACCTGTGCTACGGTTATTTCTATCTTCGGCAATATTGCCATAAGCCTACTATTATTGCCCAAATTCGGCCCATTAGGCGCTGCGCTAGGAACTGTCCTCTCCTCAATTCTCGGAGGTCTTTATTTGTTAGTTCAGTCTTGCAAAATTTTGGGCATATCGTTCAAGGATATCTTCCCATGGAAATATTTAGGCAAATTATTACTTATCAGTCTTACCGCTAGCCTTCCTCTATACTTAATACAATATACTATTGAGGTCCAAGGTATGAAACTGCTTGCACTTTTGGGTCTGGAAGCAATTAGTTACAGTTATATCTGTCTGTTATTAATGATGAAATATATGCTTATATCCATTGATGATGTGGAAATCCTTAGCAGATGGCTAAGGATTGATCTAAAAGTTTGGCTACCAAGGGTAACCTTTTGCCGATATTTTGATCAAAAATGAATTAAGAAGAACTGATAAAAAGTCAAAAGCTGAATTACCGCCATTAATGATATTTATAAGTTACAGGTGGTATCGCGTCTGAATTGTACTTTTTACGATTCCGACAATTAGGGTTTATTATGAAACGCTGTACAAGATGTATTTTAGCTGAGGATTTTCCGAACATTAAGTTTGATAGTAATGGTGTATGCAACTACTGCCATCAGTGGGACAAAGAGTGGCAGTATTTTGATTACGAGAAGTCTGAAGCAGAATTGATGAAAATACTTAACTCAGCAAAGAAAAAAAGGAGGAAATATGATTGCCTTATCCCATACAGTGGCGGGCGGGATAGTTCCTATGTCGTATATCTGTGCAAAGAAAAATATGATCTTAATCCTATGCTGGTTACCTTCAACAATCTTTTTATGAGTGAACATGCCATAAAGAATATTAATAGTATGGTCGAAATTATGGATGTGGAGCATTGTTTTGTTACTTATAAGCCCAAGGTCTTAAAGAGGTTTTACCGCGCGGCAATCGAAAGAGGGGGGGAATTCTGTTCTATATGTGCCGCAGGTATCAACTATGCCAAGATTGTTTACCAAAAATTATACAATATCCCCATTGTAATTACTGGAACGAGTGGAAGGGTCGATGAGCAATCTCCTTTTGAAGTCAATTGCACACATCCTCTTTATGTGAGGCGGCTACTTTCCAGTGCCGGGTTTAGTAAAAAAGAGATAAATGATTACGTAATAGAGCGCCACTTTGAATGGGGTCTTTTTGAAAAAATCAAACGTAAAATCAATAGAAACGATTACGTTGAAGTTGCTTTGCCCAATTATGTCAACTGGAATAATCAGGAAATCGAAAGGATTCTTGTGCAAGAGCTAAAATGGACAACATCGGATGATGCTAGGGATCATATTGATTGTAGGTTTGTATCTGTAAAAAATTATCTAAAAAACAAGCAGATCCCGAATTTTATTTTCAAACAGGAAAAATATTCACAACTCATTAGGGATAACCAGTTGACGAGAGATGAAGCACTGGAAGCCTTGAACAAGTTATTAAAGGTGGAAAGCAGAGAGCCTGATGAAATAGATGAGTTCCTGGATTTCTTAGGATTGGTAAAAGATGACACAGAAAACCAGGAAAGGAAATCTCACTTAAATTTTATTAACAAAGAAGAAGTTGAAGTTCACGAGAGTTTGTCGCTTAGGTTGGCATCAATCCCTTGGAAAATATATAAAGTGCTTCGAATGTAGCATTTATGCTGGTTTACAGAGGATGGACTTCGTGTAAACTCGAAGGAAATACTGATAACTTGTTGAGTGTGGATATGCCTATAGCAATTCTTCATATTGTTTATTCATTTGATATTGGCGGTCTTGAAAATGGTTTGGTAAATTTAATCAATCATCTCCCGGATGAAAAATATTCTCATGTCATTTGTATATTATCTAGCGGGAAAAAATGTGTGGATAGGGTCCGCAAGCCTATACGTATTTATGAACTTCATAAGAAGTATGGAAATGATTTTTCAATACCGTTTAAAATTGCTTCAATAATTCGAAAAGAAAGGATTGATATTGTACATACCCGTAACTGGGTAACCCTTGTTGAAGGAGTTTTAGCTGGACTGATGGGGCGATGCCGCTCTTTGATACACGGCGAGCATGGAAAAGAGATAGAAGATACCTCCAAGCAGCCCATTCGTCGTAAGATTGCGAAACGGATATGTTTTAGCTTTGTTAATAAAGTTATAACCGTATCCGATTCTTTGAAAGATGAGCTGATAAACAACTCACTGTGTTCTCCTTCAAAAGTAGAATCCATCGTAAATGGGGTTGATACCGATAAATTCCTTTTTAATAACCGGAATGATAAAATTAAATGCAGACACAAATATAAAATTCCAGAAGATGCCTTTGTTGTTGGATCAGTGGGGCGTTTAGCTAAAGTCAAAAACTATGATTTGATGGTGTCGATATGTAATGCTATAAAATTTGATAATTTTTTTTTTGTTATCGCCGGAAATGGACCTGATCGAAGAATTCTTGAAGAGAAAATCAAAAATGAAGGGTTGTCAGATAAATTTAAATTATTAGGTGAACAACCATATATTAATGAAGTATTAAGCACCTTTGATGTTTTTATTAATACATCTCATTATGAGGGTATTTCAAATACCATCTTAGAGGCGATGGCGAAAGGTATCCCAGTATTGGCAAACGATACTGGCGGTACTTCTGAGATTGTTGATCATGAAGTTACAGGATTTTTGGTTAACAAGAACTCAGAAGAGTCCTTTTTAAACTATTTAAAAATTTTATATTCTAATGATTGTTTGTATAAGACTTGTTCATATAATTCACGAAAAGCGGTTGAAGGCAAATATTCATTAAGTTCAATGATAAAGAAATATGATAAATTATATTCAACAAGTATTTAAATATATTTTGGTTTTGTGAATGAAAAAAAAGAAGATTTTAATTATTTCATACTCTTTTCCTCCGGATTCAAGAAGTGGTGTTTACCGAGTGATTCATTTTGCAAATCATTTATTACAAAATGGTAAGTATAGTCCGTATATTTTAACTGTTGATGAGAAATATTATGAGGCTGGTATTGATATAGATTATTCATTATTACGTAAGGTTGCAAATGGTGTTTCTGTTTATAGGACTAAGTGCTGGCAATTTCGTGATGTTATCACTCATTCGATTAGGAAAAAATCACAAAAAACTATTATGGACAGATCTACCACCGACATTAAAAGGAAAACAAGATTTAAGATTTGGCAAGCAATAAAAGACATAATTACAGATGGAGTTTTATCATTCCCAGATCGTCAGATCGGCTGGTTGCCCTTTGCTTTGTTCAATGGATACAAAATAATTAAAGATGAACAAATTAAACTTATCTTGGCGACTGCATCTCCTTGGACATCACTATTAGTAGGAAAAATTTTGAGCCTTTTATGTCGAGCAACACTAGTCTTGGATTACCGTGACCCTTGGCTTGAAAATCCTTTTAACAAATTTGAAGAAAGGCGTTTATATTTTTATCTTTCCAAATTGTTAGAAAAATTCATCGTTAATAGTGCTAGTGCTGTTATTCTAAACACAGAAAAGCTCAAGGATATATTTATTGAAAAATATAACTCACCTAATAGATTTTTTGTATTGTATAATGGGTATGACAATGCAGATATTATTGTTGAAAGTAACGAGAACTTAAATAGATGTAACAAAGATGAATTCATTTTTATTCATGCAGGTTCATTGTATGGGAATAGATCCATAGACGCTTTTTTAATAGCTTTTAAGGATTGCCTGGATCGAAGAATTTTTGGAGAGATAATTGCTAGGGTAATATTATTAGGCGGTGACAAGAACTTATATAATAAATGCTTAAATATTTTGGGTGAAAGTTATTTTAAAAAACATTGCAATGTGATGAGGCGTATAGCGCATGATCATTGCGTCAGTTATATGAAAAAATCTGACTGTTTGTTACTTTTCCAACAGGGGACAAATGTCCAGGTTCCAAGAAAGCTTTTCGAGTATTTGGCTTTACAAAAACCTATTATTGCATTAACACCCGATGAAGGAGAAACCTCAGAACTGATAAAAAAAAATGATGCCGGACTTATTATTAAAGAAGATGTTAATGCAATTGTAGGCGCGATGGAATCAATGTTTATGGACTATGATATGTTTTATAATAAGGTAAGGAAAAATCAATATTTTAAGCATTATGATAGCGTGAATATCGTCAAAAAGTTAGAAAGTATTCTGGATGAGTTTTGAAAAACATTGATAAGGGCTGAATGTGAAAACAGTGAAATGATAAACAATTATCATGCCTGTTTTAAGAGGTCAAGAAATGTTTACTGCCAAAATATTAATGAGGATTAGACAAAGAAACGTAGCACAACTACTGAATTTTTTAAATAAAAGCCAGTATTGGAAATATGAACAAATTAGGGAGTATCAGTTCAAAAAACTCAAAAGTCTTTTGAAATATTCTTATCAAAATGTGCCATATTATAAAAAATTATTTGATGAAATTGGCGCAAAGCCACAAGATATTAGAAAATTTAAGGATTTTGAAGCATTTCCAATATTAACTAAAGAAAAAATTAATAAAAATATCCAGGATATGATTTCATCAGCAGTTTCCAATGAAGATCTTATTCCAAATTCAACTGGCGGATCAACTGGTGAACCCCTTCATTTTTACCAGGATATTCAATATAACAATTGGGCGGATGCGGCTAGAATAAGAGGCTGGTATCACATGGCTGGATGTAAAGCCGGTGTTAATTGCGCCGTTTTGTGGGGGGCAATGAAGGATATAAAGCAAAATTATTCCTTTTGGGAAAGATTGAAAATTTTTATTGAACAAGGGGAAATCCCTTTAAATGCCTTCAATTTGAGCGAAGAAAAAAAATATGAATTTTTAAAGTGGTGTAAAATATTACGGCCTAAGCTTTTAAGGGGTTATTTTACAGCTATAAAGGATTTTGTTATTTTTTTAGATAAAAATAATTTTAATTTAAAGGGATTAAAGGGTGTTGTTCTTTGTGCTGAGACTGTAGATGAAAAATCAAGACACCATATTGAGAAGGTATTAAAAGCGCCGTCATACAACATGTATGGTGGACGGGAATTGAGCATTGTTGCTATGGAATGTTTACATCAAAAGGGGCTTCACGAAGTATCTGAAAACAATTATGTTGAATTCAAAAAAAATCAATTGAAAGGTATAGAAAATGCTGGAAATTTAATTATTACAAATTTAAACAATTACGCTATGCCTTTTATTCGTTACGAAATTGGAGATATCGGAGTAGAAAGTAAGGAGAGTTGTGAATGTGGAAGAGGTCTCCCGCTTATAAAAAAAATAATTGGTCGAACAACGGAGGTGTTCGATTTCTATGACGGAACACGTATTGCCGGTGAAATGTTTATTCATTTAATGAAAGACTTTCCTGTTCAGGAATATCAATTCATACAGGTTGATAATAAAACAATTCTTTTACGACTTAAGCGATCAAATAATATCGATGAATATTTAAAAGAGAAAATTAGATTGACTTATAAAGATTACCTACCTGAAAATGTTCAGCTAAACTTTGAAGAAGTTGACAGTATTGAAAAAACAGCTACAGGAAAGTTCAGATTTGTTTTAAAACAACATGAATAATATTACTCATAATAGCATCGTCGCCATTTCAATTGATAAATTGTGTAATGGATATCCTGAAATTCCTCCTTTTGGGCCGAGTGAAGATTATCCTGAATTTAATAAATTCGTCAGGTGTTCCCAAAATTCGAATACCGTCTACCCCCTTTTCCGTAACCTTTTGAAGGAGATGGGGCTTGATAGAGATAACTTTAATAAGCCTGAATGGAATCCATTTGGCGAATTTATTTCGCCAGGAAATAAGGTTTTAATTAAACCAAATTTTGTAAAACATGTTAATCCCGGACCGGGTGATCTTTTTTCTATGATAACTCATGGTTCAATAATCAGATGCGCTCTGGAATATGCAGCTTTAGCATTGAAGGGAGAAGGAGAGATTGTTGTCGGTGATGCTCCCATTCAAAGTGCAGATTTTAGTCAAATTTTGAAGAAAACAAATTTAATAGAAATTTGCAAATATGTTGAAAAAACGTGGAATGTTTTGGTTAAAATTATTGATTTCAGATTGTCTACGATAAGCGTGGACAGCAATCATCGTGTAATATCTGAAAGACAAATGCAAGGTGATAGAACCGGATATCATGAGGTTGATTTAGCGCCATTCAGTATGTTGGGGCCATTGGATAATCATTGCGAGAGATATAGAGTTACAAACTACGACTGTGAGACAATGGTTAAACACCATAACAAAAAGAAACATGAATATTTAATTCCAAATATTGTTCTGCAAACAGATATTGTCATCAACCTCCCAAAATTAAAAACCCATCGGAAGGTCGGATTAACAGCATCATTGAAAAATTTGGTAGGTATTAACGGACACAAGGATTGGTTGCCGCATCATCGTGTAGGGGCAAAATGCGAGGGTGGCGATGAGTATAAGCACTTCTCCGTATTGAAAAAAATTAAAACTCACTTAGTTGAGGATATCGATAAAAAACCATTCGATAAACTAAATTTTTTGAGGTATGCGATTGTTCGTGGAATAGGACGTATCTTGAGGTATGTTGCGAAAGATACATTTGAAGAAGGCAGTTGGTATGGGAATGATACCATTTGGCGTACAGTTATTGATTTGAACCGTTTACTTATTTATGCAGATAAAAAAGGGCGACTTACTGAGACACCTCAAAGAAAATTATTAACTGTTGTTGACGCGATTGTTGCCGGTGAGGGGGAAGGTCCTTTGGAACCTGTTAATAGAAATTGCGGAATTCTTGTCGGTGGGGTGAATCCTGTAGCTGTTGACACTGTACTCTCTCTGTTGGTGGGCTTTGATTACAAAAAGATACCACTAATAAAAAACGGGTTCAATCTTGAGAAGTGGCCAATTGCAAATTTTTCCTGCGAAGAATTGGATATTCGGTTTAAAAGTAGGAAATGGGATACTGTATCGATCAATAGCGTTATTCCACCTTTTAATTTTATTCCGCCTTCCGGGTGGAGAAATCATATTGAAAAATGTCTTTAACTTCAATCATATGGTTAGGGTTAACGTTTTCCGGATATTTTTTGTGTATTTTCCGAAGCCCATTTTGGGGTCTTCTAACCTATATGTTTGTCTATTTCATTGCCCCTAACCCACAGATTAATTGGTGGGCAAATGAAATTCCAAATTTTAGTTGGAGCTTGTTATCTGCAGTTATTTTACTAACAGGATGTTTAAAAAACCGGGAACAACTTAGCGCAATTCGTTTTGCTAATATTAATACAACGAAGTGGTTGGGAGCTTTTCTATTTTTATCTATTATTGTTTCATTTTTTGCAGTTAACCAAGCTGAAAGTTTTAGAAGATGCTATAATTTATTTTCCTATGTTGTTGTTGTATTATTTTTTGTAAAATGTATAAGAGACGAAAGACAATTCGAGTACTTAATTCTGTTGTTATTATTGTGTGGCTTAGTTTTGGGGTATTATGCATATAATATGCCTCGTCATGGTTCAAGGCTTGAAGGCGTCGGTACTTCAGACACGAATGACGCAAATAACTTAGCTCTATTGCTTGCAACAATAATCCCGTTTGGCTTACCTGTACTGGTATCGAATAATAAGTACTTAAAGTATATACTCCCAATTTGCTATATTTTTATTTTAAATGGTATCATTTTATGCAACAGCAGGGGCGCTATTGTCGCTATTGTTGCCAGTTTTGTGATGATTATTCTGTTATTGAAGATTCCAAAGTGGAGGATAATATTTTTGGCTTTAGGGTTGCTGGTAGGGTGTGTGTTTGCTTATCTTGCGGATGATGTGTTTTGGGCCAGATTAAAGACTCTTAGCGACTCTGCTGAAGAAGACAGAGGGTCAGGGAGGCTCGATATTTGGAAAGAGGGATTGCAGATGTCTGTCGATTACCCTTTAGGAACCGGCGGGGAAGGCTTTAGGACTTTAAGTCCTCACTATATTTCAGATTTGACATATACTGGAGTTAGAGTCCCTCATAATACATTTTTGCTGATATTAGTCGAGCAAGGTTATCTTGGCCTGGTAATTTTTTGCTGCTTAAATATTAATATTCTCATCATCTTAAGAAAAGGGCGGAATTTAATTCTGTTACGACAGGAGGAAAATCAATTAGAAGGGAGTGCGCGCTTTTTATATCTTACAAATATTGCAATTAATGCGGCTTTAGTGGGGCACCTGGTAGGATCAATCTTTGGTGACAGGTTATACTATGAATATTATTATTATTTAATAGGAATGGCAATTAGTTCCTATTATTTGATTGTAAACATGTTTTCGAATGATCTTATAAATGGTGAGAATAAGCAAAACATATTATTGAGAAAGAGCGGTATCCCAAAATATGTGGAATAGCAGGACGCTGTGATTCAAATGCACATCGTTGAATGAGGCGGTTGTCAGCATGCGGGATGTCATAATATATGGAGGGCCTGATGGCTATGATGCCGTCGTTTTTTCTCAAGATAGCATTAAAAACTGTATAGCAATATGAAAATAGTTAGATGCTTAAAACGTGAGAAGATGAAGACATGTTCTATATGCCTGTTACCAGAATGCTATCCCAATATCTCTTTTGACGGTCAAGGGATCTGTAATTATTGCAGAGAATACAAGTCGTTTGAGCCATTTGGGGTTAATAACCTGAAAGAGATTTTTCATGAAAACACCAACATAAAGAAAGCAGGTTATGATTGTATTGTCCCTATCAGCGGTGGTAGGGACAGTGCTTTTGTTTTGCATCAAGTTGTGAGAATATACAATAAAAAAACATTAGCTTATCATTATGATAATGGGTTCAGTACTGAACAGGCAACTGCTAACATAAGGAATATTACCGACAAACTAGGTGTTGATCTGGTAATAAGAAAGTCAGTGGGAAATCTTCAGGTTAGAATGATGAGGGAAAATTTTAAGCTCAATTCAACCAAAACCCCACTGCATGTTTTAAGAGATATCTGCAATGGATGTCGTAACGGCTATAAGGGGGGCGCTTATACGCTGGCAAGGGGAAAAGGCATACCTATCATTGTGTTCGGTGATTCCAG
>JAGGXD010000214.1 GCA_021163295.1 Bacteroidales bacterium | reverse complement strand
TGATTCATATGTTCTCCCGCAATTCAAATCACATCCCTTTTTCACAGCAAGTGCAGAAGCTTCTTCGGGAGTTTCAACAAGTTTGTGGGAAGCATAAATATTTCGTATAGCTCCGCAATCCGAAACAACGTATCCTTCAAAACCCCATTTATCACGCAGTATCTCTTCCAGCAAAAGATCATGAGCACAACAAGCCTCACCAAGAAAACGGTTATAGGCACCCATTATCGAATATGCCTTTCCTTCTGTAATTGTTGCTTCAAATGCAGGTAAATAGGTGTCCCATAAAACACGCATATCTGTAATAGCGTCAAAAACGTGACGATTAGGTTCCGGTCCGCTGTGAACAGCGTAGTGTTTTGGTGTAGCCACCACCTTCAGGTATTTGGGGTTGTCACCCTGCAGACCTTTGACAAAAGCCGTGCCCATTTTCGAAGTCAGCACAGGATCCTCGCCATAAGTTTCCTGTCCTCTGCCCCAGCGCGGGTCACGAAAAATATTGATGTTGGGTGACCAGAAAGTAAGACCATGATAGCGCGCCCTGTCGTTATTACGCACAAATTCATGATATTTTGCACGTGCTTCGGTAGAAGTAACATCTGCCATTTTATATATAAGATCGGTATCCCATGTAGCTGCAAGGCCTATTGCCTGGGGAAAAACAGTAGCAACACCAGCACGGGCAACACCATGCAAACATTCGTTCCACCAGTTATATCCTGGAATTTCCAGTCTTTCAACCGGAGCTGCAACATCAGTCATCTGGGAAATTTTTTCTTCAAGTGTCAACCTTGATACCAGATCGTCCACTCTTTTATCAATCGGTTTGGAAGGATCCCGGAAAGGATACTCATACTTGTTTGCACAATTGGAGATGACAAGTCCTAAAACAAGGAAGATAAAAATTGATTTGAATCGTTTCATGGCGGGAAGAGTTAATCGGTTATTTTTAATTTCTAATTTTTAATTGATTGGTTAATTGGTATTTGTTATAGATTCGCTTGAGTCATAATCGCACGAATATGTTCCGGCGTTGTTCCGCAGCATCCACCGATAATTGAAGCACCTGCATTGATAAGATCAGGAACCCGGCTTGCCATTTCATCCGGAGTTTCAGGGAAAATAGTTTCTCCATTTTCAATTTTCGGGATACCGGCGTTAGGTTGTACCAGCAAAGGTATATTACTGTCAAAATCCCTGAACGCCTTAACAATAGGGATCATTACCTCCATTCCATACCCACAGTTTGTTCCGATAATACTTGCGCCGGCACTTAACATTTTTTCTGCCATTTGAGCCGGTGATACACCCATAACCGTTTTGTAATCTCCACTTACGGTTTTAGCAAATGTAAAAGTACAGATAATCTCAAGGTTAGTATTTTCAATCGCAGCTTTAACAGCCAGTTCAGCCTCATCCAGTGCAGACATTGTTTCAATGCAAATTGCATCTGCCCCGCCTTGTTCCAGGGCATGTGCCTGTTCAGCGAAAGAATCATACATTTCATTCTCAGAAACATCACCCATCATCAGTATTTTACCGGTCGGACCCACTGATCCCAGAACCAAACATTTGTCCCCGGCAGCCTCCCTTGATATCTCCGCCGCAAGTCTGTTTAATTCTGCTGCATCCTTCTCTGCTCCAATACCTGCCAGTGTTATCCTGTTACCTCTGAAACTATTTGTTTCAATCATATCAACCCCCAGATCAACATAGCCTTGTGCAACCTCAAGCACTTTTTTCCTATGGACTCTGTTCCACAGTTCAGCACTTTCGCCCGGTTTTAAGCCGGCAGATTGAAATATCGTCCCCCATGCACCATCACAAAAAAGTAAAAACCCTGATTTCAGAAGTTTCTGAATTCCGTTAGTTCTCATTAAAAACCAGATTTAATTTAAATTGTAAATACAATTGAATATTACAAAGCAAGCAACTTCCTGACAAGACCCACAGCCCCATTGGCATTTTCACTATACCCGTCAGCGCCAATCTGATCACAGTACTCCTGTGTAACAGCAGGACCCCCAACTATTAGTTTTACCTTATCACGCACACCTGCTTCCTTAAGAGCTTCGATCACATCTTTCATTGAAGGCATAGTTGTAGTAAGCAGGGCTGATAAAGCAATAATATCAATCTTATCTGATTGAACTGCGGCAACAATTTTATCAGATGAAACATCCACTCCCATATTATCCACCTCAAAACCGCTTCCTTCAAGCATTGACGCAACAAGGTTTTTCCCTATATCATGCAAATCACCTTTCACTGTTCCGATAATCACCCTGCCCTGAGGTTCGATACCCGATGCGGCAAGAAGTGGCCTTAACAATTCAAGTGAGCCTTTCATTGCCCTAGCAGCCATCAGTAGTTCCGGTACGAAAACTTCATTCCTCTCAAACTTTCCCCCGATAATATCCATCGCGGGGATCATGTATTCTTGAATTATCTCCTGTGGATCAATTTTTTCAATAAGTGCTTCTTTTGTCACTTGCACTGAAGTTTCCAGATCACCATAGATAATTGATTCATTTAGTTTTTTTAAATCTGCCATAGTTAATTTTGTTTTTGGCTCTAAAAATAGCAAAAAGTAAATTAATAAATCACTGATTATAGCTTTTGCTATCTTTGTTCCCAAAATCCAAATTATCATTTATGAAAATAGTTCTTAATCCCGGAGTTAAAGCACTTATTTTTGATTTTGATGGAACACTTGTTGATACAATGCCACTTCATTATAAAGCATGGAACCAGGTTTTTAAGAGTATTGGAGTTGACTACCCTAAAAAGCTATTTTTAGAAAATGCAGGTTTGCCGGGATGGAAAATTGCCGGGATTGTTTTGGAGAAAGCCGGAGTCAGGGACAAGTTTGACCCGTATATTCTTAGCAATCAGAAATTTGAGCTATTTGACAAATTAGTACCAAAGATAAAAATCATTGAACCTGTTGCAGATATTGTTTATAAATATTATAACACGATGCCTATGTCCATTGGTACCGGTGGACACATAGCTACAGTTAAATTAACTTTAAAGCATACAGGACTTGACCGGTATTTCGATATAATAGTTACGGCAGATGATGTATCAAAGCACAAACCCGAACCGGATACTTTTCTGGAATGCGCCAGAAGAATGAACACCCCTCCCGAATATTGCCAGGTTTTTGAGGATGGTGACCGCGGAATTGAAGCTGCAAAAAGAGCCGGGATGATGGTTACTGATGTGAAACCGTTTTTAAAAATGAAGGAATAAGAAGAAGGTGAGACTTGAGTTATGACGTTCTATTTTCATCTGCAAGGAATTATGCGGATGTAGATAATTACATGGAAGTAGAGGTGATGAACCATAAACCGTTGGTGAAGAACTGGCGTATATGAATGTGAGTTTGAGATATGAGAATATGCATTATAAATGCAAGATGTGTTAGGCACTGATCGCAGATCAGCGCCAGCAGTGGTAGGTTCAACATTTGAATAAAACATTCATATATCCTACAACCGTTAATAAACAATAAGCTTTTTTGGCTTTAGTAACTTTTTCCCTTTGATACTAATAAAATAAAGTCCAGGGGAAAGATTATTTACATCCAATTCTTCCATAAATTCTACACCATTATTACTTAACTGTTTCCTAAATATTAATTCACCTGAAATTGAATGTATTTCCAAAAACAAATTATCTTTTTTTTCCGTTTTTATTTGAATATTCACAATTCCTGTTGCCGGATTCGGGAATAATTTAAAAAGTGCATCATCCTGTGTTTCTTTTACAGCACTAGGATTTTCTGTGATCTTAGCCAAAAAGAAATCGTTACTGCCAACCGGGGGTAAAGTTATGTCATCTAAATATACAGTTGGTAGATTAATACTTCCTGTAATAAAAACATTTCCGTTGTTATCAGATACTAAACATTTAATCTTGTCCCAGTAACTCCCTACTTTTTTTACCCAGACAAATTCACCGGTATTCTTAAATTTTGCAATAAAAGCATATGGGTAATATTCATACATTGGGGCGGTTAATGATGTATCTCCAATTGATATGGTTCCCTTGAAATTCCCAACCAGATAAAAGTTATCGTTGTTATCGGTATATATAAATCTCCCATTTGAACCCGAACTTCCAAGTTGTTTTAGCCATATTCTGTTTCCGGCTGAATCCAGTTTTAAAACAAATATATCGTTTCCCTCCATTGAAGTGAGGGAGGTATCTTCAAAAACAGCGGTTTCATAAAACGAACCTGTTACATAAACATTATCATTTATATCAGTCGCTATAGAATTACCGTAATCACCTAAAATTCCACCTGCCTGTTTTACCCAGATTATATTACCGGATGAATCATACTTTGAAATATAAATATCTTTTTCTCCATTTGAAATCAATGTTACCTGGTCAGGCATGGTATTCATAAATGTGACCGTATCTTTAAAAGCCCCTGCATTATACACATTAAAATTATTATCAACAGCAACCGATCTGCCACCTGCAAAAGAACTTCCACCTGCCTGGCGTGCCCATATCAAATTACCGGATGTGTCATATTTCGCAACAAAGGCATCTTCATAACCTTCTGGAATCAAATTAATATAAATCGTATCACAAAAACAACCGGTAAGGTACAGGTGTGAAGTATAATCACCGATAATATTCAAACCTTTGATACATGCACCAGACCCACCTGGTCCTTCATAGTGAACCCAGATCAGGTTGCCGTTTAAATCGTATTTTGCTAAAAAAATTCCAAGTGTGTGGCCTATTTCTAAATGAGTATCCTCAAAAGTAACTTCCAAATCAAAAGTACCAGTTATGTAAATAGAATTATCATGAATAGTAATTGATGTTGCTACATCATTTATCGGACCTCCTGCTTGTCTGATCCAGATCAGACTGCCTGTTTCATCAAATTTAGCAAGAAAAATATCAGTATCTTCAGTGGAATTTATGGTGGTATCTTCAATTGTTAATTCATCGCAAAAGCTCCCGGCAATATACAGATTGTTGCTCTCATCAAGTGCAATGGAATAGCCTATTTTTATACCACCAACACCCCCATACCGTTTTGCCCACTCCCAGTGTGGAACTTGAGCTACAGATGGTATAGCCTTAACTAAAACTAGTAAAAAAGTAATATAAATTAAAATTTTACCTGGTTTTATCA
>JAGGXD010000187.1 GCA_021163295.1 Bacteroidales bacterium | reverse complement strand
CCACCTCTGAAATGTGGAACCGTCTGGAACAAAGACCTCTGGAGGGATTTATTTTTGCATTAACACCTTTTAATTTCACATCTATTGCAGGTAATCTGCCAACAGCCCCGGCACTTATGGGAAATACGGTTGTTTGGAAAGCATCAAAAACACAGGTGTATTCAGCAGCCGTTTTAATGGAAATTTTCATGAAAGCCGGATTGCCCGATGGTGTAATAAACCTGATGTTTGTATCCGGTCCTGCTGCCGGAAAAGAGATTTTTACTCATCCTGATTTTGCAGGTTTCCATTTTACCGGATCAACCGATGTTTTCCAGAATATTTGGAAGCAGGTAGGAAACAATATCGCAACATATAAAACTTATCCAAGAATTGTTGGAGAAACAGGTGGTAAAGATTTTGTAATGGTTCACGAATCTGCAGGCATAAAAGAAACCGCTATAGGAATTGTCCGTGGTTCATTTGAGTACCAGGGACAAAAATGTTCGGCTGTTTCAAGAACTTATGTCCCTTCAAGTATCTGGCCTGAACTCAGAAAAGAGATTGTAGACCAGGTTAGTACCATAAAAATGGGGACACCTCTTGATTTTACAAACTTTATGAATGCTGTAATTGACGAGACCTCATTTGACAACATAATGGAATATATTAATCACGCACAGAATTCTGATGATGCTGAAGTTATTATTGGCGGCAAGGGAGATAAATCGGAAGGCTTTTTCATAGAACCCACTGTTATTCTAGCAAAGGACCCCAAATATCTTACAATGAGAGAAGAAATATTCGGTCCGGTACTGACAATCTATGTTTACGATGCTGCCAAGCTTGATGAAACACTTGATCTGCTTGATGAAACATCAGAATACGCGCTAACCGGTGGCGTTTTCGCAAAGAACAGAATGGCAATTGAATATATAACTAAACGCCTGGTTAATGCTGCAGGAAATTTCTATATCAATGATAAGCCTACCGGTGCTGTTGTGGGTATGCAACCATTCGGCGGAGCCAGAAAATCAGGCACCAATGATAAAGCAGGATCAATGATCAATTTACTGCGCTGGGTTTCACCAAGAACTATCAAGGAGAATTTCCAACAACCTGTAGATTACAGGTATCCGTTTATGGAGGAAAAGTGAAAATTATTAATAACTTTGCATTGAAAGCATGACAGTTATGAAATCAATTATACAAACACTTATTAAAATATTAAAGAAAAAATATCTTCTGGCGTCTGTTCTTTTTATTACGTGGCTCTTTCTTTTTGATGGGAACAACTTGATTGACAGAGCCTCAGCGCTCCGCACCCTTCACCAGCTGGAAAGAGATAAAAAATACTATACCGAAAAAATAGAAAGTGATTCAAAGAAACTTGAAGAACTAAAAACAAATAATGATAACCTGGAAAAATTTGCCAGGGAGCAGTACCTTATGAAAAAAGGGAACGAAGATATTTTCATTATTATTGACAAGAACAAGGAAGATTAAACCCTATCCAGTTTTCTGTATACTTCAAGTAAACCAAGTGTATCCGTCAATTCACTTCCGGCAATTCCCATTTTCAATAATAAGTCATTTGCAGCCCTGCTTACCGGAATTTTATCAAAATGATCTATGTGAACAAAATTCATATACTTCACAACAAAAAAGGCATTAAATTTCTGAAAAAATCTATTTTTAAAGAACTCACAAGTAGAAACATTATTATTTATTTCTGCTATTTTTTGTTGGAAATTGATGGAAAGCAGGAATTCCTCAAGTGGATTATTTAATACGGCAAGGAATTCACAAATTTCATTATTCCCGGTTTTATAAAGCTTATCAGCTTTACTAAATAACTCTTTTAAATCGATAAAAGCTTCAAGGCAATAGGTTTTTATTTCCTTGTTATCTTCAAGATATTTTTTCACAGCACGACCGGTACCAAAAGGCACCCTGTCAGAGGGTCGTGGTGATGGAAAAACCGAAGTCGAATTCAGTTCACTATATTTCCCATGCGGTGTAATTTTGTGGATAAAATAGAAGTCTTCGCCTCCTTTTTTCCTGTTCATTCCTCCGTATTTAACATATGCCCCGGCTCTAACGGCAAATGCTGAACCAACGGTATGATATGAAAAAGGGAAACCTGCCCATTTTAATCCTTGCTTATAATACCGAAGGGATAACTCATATTGACCAACAGTTTCGTAAACTTTACTATCAAAATCATTTCCTTTAAGAGGGTGCTCAAAGTATATCGAACACCCTTCAGTCCCGGGAAACTTAATAAAATGATTTTCAATCTCAATCAGGTAATTCTCAGCACATGAGGTGTCTGCATCAAGAGCAACCACAACTCCATTTTTATTATTCAGCAGGTTAAACCTGTAAACGGCTTCATCCATACCTATCTTTCGCGCCAAACCCACACCAAAATATTTTCCCGGCAGTCTGCTTTTCCAAACAGGCCACAAGCGCATATTTTCCGAATCATTATTTTTCTTCCACTGTATCAAAGAATCATATACATTGTTGTTAAGGGCTAATATATCCTTATCAGAATTTTCAGAAGTATTTACGATAACAACCACTTCAACAGAAGAAGTTGGTCTTGCACATGATTTTAGAGAGTTTAATGTTTTAATGATCTCCGGATCATTATAACACGGAATAACAACAATCAGTTGTACATCATCACGCGGAGGAATTTCAACAGAAGGCAGGAAAGATTTTTGTTTCTGAAGATAGGGACCGGCAAATCCCATATTTAATTATTTGTCTTTTGGCTTCTCACGTTCTTTAGCATACATTGCGTTTATACCTTCAACAACATAATTGGTAATATCTTGTTTATCAGAAGCATAAAGCAACGGTCCGGCAAGAGAATTACTTATAATGAACTGATATTTATTTTCCTTATTATATTCCTTAAGATAGTCAGTGATATAATAAACCAGTTGTCGGTTCATTACCTGCTCCTCTTCTGCCAACTCCTGTGAAAGTTTATCTTTCAAATTGATAAGATTTTGTTGCTCCTGGTAAAGTTCTTGCTCAATTTCCTGTGCACGGGAACGGGTAATTAGCCCTTTTTTAACTTTCTCCTGAAAATCAGTTGCGCTTTTTTCAAAATCTTTTGACCTTGAATTTAGTTCTGCTTCTGAATTTTTTTGCTTATCCACTAATTTACTCCTTAAATCAAAAAACATATCCATATTATTCATCAGGGTATCGATATTAATATATGCCATCTCTCCCATTCCAGTGTTAATACTTTCTGTAGATTTCTTCTCTGTCTGGTCGGGACTTAATTTCTCCTTATCAGTAAAATGAAGAACAAACAGTACACCAACTGCAAAAACTAAAACAATATTTAAAATAAGATTTACTCTTTTCATATCTCACTTACTTTTGTTAAACAATAAAATTTGCGGAACAAAGATAACTTTTAATTAATCATGTTAAAATTCAGGGCAAGGAATAGCGTGGATCTTCTTTTTATACTTACGTGTTAATTTGAAATTATACACAAAAGAAATTTCATGTGCACCACCGGTAGATGTTATAAGGTTAGATACCGTAAAATCATATGAATAGCCGATATGCAGATATTTTGTTTTATACCCTATAAGTAGAATTATTGCATCTCCAATCTGGTCTTTCAGAATAGGGATGCCACGATACCAAAATCCCAGTATCAGAGGATTTTTGTACCAATAAAGGCCCAAATTCATTTGTGAAAAGTATTCTTGTTTCTGAAAAAGGAAAGCAACTGATAAAGATTCATCGATTGGTCTTGTCAATCTGCCTTTACGTATAACCTGTACTCCACCAAAAACAGATATTTTTATCGGCACTTTACTTGATTCACTGTACAACGATTGCTCAGGTCTCAGCAGGTGATCCAACGTTGTTCCAAACCATATTTTATTCGAATATAATAAAGCTGAGGTTGAAAAATCAATATCCCCGGCATTATCAAACGGAGGTACTTCCAATACACTACTTCCTGAATTTCCACTTGCAGATATCTGGTCGCTAAATATTAACCGGTTAAAGTCAAGCCCACGCTGTGTATACATAAAATTTACTCCGGGCCGGATATGCCATTCATGATTAATCTGAATATCATATGAATACAATACACCGATATTAGTATTACTTAAATGTCCGGTACCTGCACGGTCGTGTGTAATTAAAAATCCGACACCTGAGTTAAAATTTGCGAAATATTTATCAAATGAAAAACTATAGGTGAGGAATGCGCCACCTGGCAAAGAAGGCCATTGATTTCGATGATTTAATGTAACTCTGTTATGTTCAGTTGCTCCGGTGAAAGAAGGAGCGAGATATAGCTTATTGGCATAAAACTGTGAAAATTGAGGATCCTGTGAAAAGCTAACATTTACCAGGAAAGAAACAGAAAATAATATTAGAATACACTTTTTCACGGACACAGATTAAATTTCATGACCAGATTTAAAAAAAGGACTTGAAATAATAGTGCTAATATATAACTATTATTCATCACCCTTAACTTGTCTTACGAGATACTTTACATTTTAGTTGGTAAAATAAGCACAATTAACAGTTTAAGAAACCTAAACTAGACAGAACTCATGATTCTGTTGATGAATATACAATTTTTGGTGATGAAAAAACAAGGAATTACTCTCTACCTTAAGTTGGTTGTGACTAATCAGCCGGTAGCCAGCAATCGGCTCTTTACTTTTGATATTTGACATTTGACCTCTGACATTTGACATTATTTCCTCAACTCCTCATCACTTCATCACCTCTTCTCCTCATTCAATCAGTTTTAACATTATGAGCCTTACTTAAATTTTCCAGTTTCTTTCTAATCAGTTTTCTTGCTCTTGAATACTGTGACTTAGACGTATTCACATCAATCTCAAGCAATTCAGCTATTTCCTTATGCTTAAACCCTTCTACAGCATACAAATTAAAAATCATCCTGTATCCCTGTGGTAGTGAACCTATTACATTGAAAAGCTCATCGCGTGTAAAATCCAGGTCGCTAAATATAAACCCTTCCACATCCGTTTCATTAACCTCTTCAATATCAGAATGAAAATGATGTTTTCTGTTTTTATGATAATGTGTAATAGCCGTGTTAATAATTATTCTAGTCATCCAGGCTATTAAAGGACCTGTTCCCTTATACTCCCTGATCTTCAAATAAATCTTCAGAAATCCCTCCTGTAAAATATCTTCAGCTTCTGAAGTTTCAGCCACATACCGTCTGCAAATACCCAACAACAATCCCGAATACCGATCAAACAATTGTTTCTGGGCACGACGGTCATGTTTTACACATAGTTTTACAAGTTGTTTCTCGCCAAGCATTATTTAAAAATTCATTGATATCACACGTATCTTTAGAAAAAAATTGTAACTATTTTTGAAAGTAATTAAAAAAAATTTATTTCTTGAGTCCACTTCGAAAAATCTTTATTCACGTTACGTTTAATTTTCCATTCCCGGTTAATTACATTACCTTCATTATCATTGTATTACAAAATAATTGATTTCTTACTCTTCTATCCTGTCTTAAAT
>JAGGXD010000100.1 GCA_021163295.1 Bacteroidales bacterium | reverse complement strand
GTTTTTAAAGTTACCTACTCACCTTACTAAACTTTAGTTCACTTTAAGTATCCTCTGAAATCTGAATAAATTCTTCTTTATAACTATCATTAGCGTTTTTTAATTGCTTTAGTCCTTTATAAAATAAAATTATACCATTTATTAAACTAAATAAAAAAAACAGTAGATATAAATTAAGCAGTATTATTTGCGAAAGTATAAACTTGCTTTGGTATTTAGTTTCTGATTGTATAAGCTTAAGATCCAGTTTGCTTTTATTAAAAGTTTTCATCTTGCCGATAAGCAAATTTGAACTCTCACGAAACAAAGAATTAAGTGAATCAACCATTTTCTCATGAACAACTATTTCATTATCATACATCATCCTGACAGAATCTAATAATTGTGTTTGACCCTGGGCTTTTATAAGCAGGTTGCTCATTGCCTCGTTTGTTTCATTAGATTTAACAATAGAATTGTTCAATTGCCGGTTAAGCTCATCAACGTTATAACTAAGATCTTCCACCTCTCTGTTAATTAGGTCGTGATTAATGGATTGGAATTTTTCTTTTGCCGTGGTTTTACTTTTTATAGTCATTTGACCGAAACATGACACCGATAACTTTTCGAGTTTATATGGCAAATAGGTCATGCTGAAAATTATTAGCAAAAGACCTGATACAACAGCATAATTGAATTTTCTCATTTTATTATTTGCGATTGATTAATTATTTATTTTGATCGTATCTGTTACCGCCCCTCAACATTAAAAAAACTTGTTTTTTTCTCAATAGTTCTGACAATAAACCAAATAATTAACCCGGTGAAGAAAATAATAATCCATCTTAATTCGGGATACCAGTTTCCTGTAATACTATAGTTTCTAACAATGGCAAGGATGGTAAAAGCAAAAATAATATTCCCAAAACCATTATATTCTCTTTTAAAGATGTTTTTCCAGGAAAATGACAAATTACCGGGAGCCCATTTAGAAAAAGCCGGGAAAAAGGAGGGGGTTTTAATTGCCCATTCTTCATATTCCTTTCCAAATTTTCGTTTAAGGAATTGTTCTTCGGCAAACATAATCCGTTCATAATATAACCAGAATGCAAGGATAAAAACAACAATAAAAAAAGGTGATTCGGTAAATAGAGACAACCCAAGCCAGATGACAAAATTGCCTAAATACAGAGGATGTCTGACAATTGAATAAATTCCCGTAGTGTTAACAACTTCAGCTATTTGACCCTTGGTATTCCTGCCGGATGTATTCCTGGGCGTATGTCCTATAGTAAATGCACGGATTGCAAGTCCCATAAAACTAATAAAGAGATATATAATATCTGTTATTAAGAAATTACGACCAGGATTTAATCCGTTAAGCATCAATACAACAATACCGGCAATAAGTAAAACTACAGGCATGTATCCCCTTCTCTTAAAAAGCCAGTTCCCTGATTGTTCAAACTCTTCGGTCAGTGCCATATATTATCATGTTTGTCAGGATGCAAAAATAAGAAAAAGAAAACTATATCAATGAAATTAAAATATCAAAAGGTTAATACAGGTAATTACAGTATTAACTGTTTACTTCATATTTCCTTTGATTATAATAAGCAAGAACAGCTAGAGAGAAGATTATCGCTATTGAGTAATAAACCAGATTAGGAATTGGAACAGGATCACCACCTGCGTAGGAATGAAGTCCGCTGAGGTAATAATTAACGCCGAAATAGGTCATAAGAATTGAACTATAACCAAGCAATGAAGCAAGATTAAAAGTAAAAGTCTTTTTTAAACCGGGGACAAATCTCATATGAAGAATAAATGTGTAAACAATGATAGAAATTAAAGTCCAGGTTTCTTTAGGGTCCCAGCCCCAGTATCGTCCCCATGATTCATTTGCCCATATAGCACCAAGCAGAGTCCCTGTTGTGAGCAAATAAACACCAACAATCATGGTTTGTTCAGCAATACCGGTAAGTTCAGAAATCTTGATTTTTATTGTTTGATGTTTTTTTTCTGTTTGAAGCAGGTATAAAATAAGGTTTAAAAAACCAAGTATTGCAGCAAGAGCCAGAAAGCTGTAACTGGCAGTGATCATAGAAACATGAAATGTTAGCCAATAGGATTTCAAAACGGGAACAAGATTTGTTATTTCAGGGTTCATCCAGCTAAGATGCGCAACAAATAGAGCAAGAGCTGCAAGAATTGATGTACCGGAAAGAATAATAAGTGTTTTCCTGGTGAAAATAAAACCTGCAAGCATGGTAACCCATGCAATATAGATCATAGATTCAAACCCGTTGCTCCATGGAGCGTGACCTGAAATATACCAGCGGAGTGCCAATCCGGAAGCATGTCCTGTAAAACACAATATCAGTAAACCGACAATAACTTTGGTTATTAAACCGGTCTTTAAATTCACATAGAGAATTTTAATGACCATGATAATAAGCAACAAAAGTCCTAAAAACAGATAAAACGGGAAAAGACGTTTAAAGAAGTCAAGCTTATAATACAAAATCTCCAAAGAAATTTTTGCTTTTCCCGGATAAAGAGAACCGGCACCCTGTTTCTGATAATTTTTAATTGCTTTCAACAAGTTATCTTTATCTCCATTGAAATCATTAGGAATGGGATTGTGTAACGATTGAAGATAAAGCCCGAATATATTTTTAACAAAAACTGAATCCTGTGAGGTAACATGTGCAAATGCTTCCGCTGGAGTAAACCACCTGAAATTTTCATTTTCAGCACCGGGGAAAATTTTTAGAAAACGGTTAGTATAAATCATGTATGAGATATTTACCCTTTCATCAACAGAGATAATATCTTTATCAAACCTGGTTTTTTCTGCAGGTTGTTTCTTGTAAGCAGCATCAATATATGGAGTAAGCTTGTAGATACCACCTTTTGAGTTATCAATAAAATCACGGTATGCAGCAATATTTCCTGATATTCCTAAAATTATTGATATTTCAGGATTAGAAACTTTTATTAGCGGAACTCCCTGCCAGAAATATGGATTAGATAGCATACCCAGATAAACCTGATTCGGATCTAATCCGTAAATGTTTTCTTTTCCTGTAAGTTTTCTCAGGATATCAGAAGTAAACGTATTTATTGGCTTGATTCTTCCTCCTTTATCCTGAATAAGAAGGGATGCGAACTGATTTGCATGTTTTTTTGATATTATTTGATTTTCCCCGATATTAATATCCTGTCCGTAAGTAAAACCGGCAGCCAGGAAAAACAGAAGCATTAATACGGATATGGAATTTTTGAAAACACCTGATCCTGTTTTTTTCAACTTTGTATTTGACAAAGTATAAAAACGACTTTTTTTATTGAAGAGAGATAAGAACATTCCAAGAGAAAGCAGAAAATAACCGGTATAAGTAACAAAAATACCCGGGCCGTCGTGATTCACAGATAAAATAGTTCCTTTTTCGTCATTATCGTATGATGATTGATAAAACCGGTATCCTTTGTATTTTAGAATATGATTCATATATATCCTGAAGGGGATAGTTTTATTTTCCTTGTGATCAAAAAGAATTACTTCGCTGGCATATGATGAAGGACTCATTGATCCGGGGTATCTGTCAAGTACAAAAGCCGATAATTTCAACTCAAAGGGAAGCATTATTGGAGCTCCTTCTGAGATCATAATGTTATTTGTTTCACCTTCCCTGATATGTATTGTCCCTTCATAACCCAGATATCGGGTTATTGCAGCTCCAAGTAGTATTACCAGGAATGCAATATGAAAGATAAAAACAGTAAGTTTCCCTTTTTTCCAGGATTTAAAACGAAATATTATTCCCGTAAGGTTGAAAGCAAAAATCAATAAAAGCAATTCGAACCACCGAGCTGCATATATTCTTTCCCTGGCGACTTGTGATCCGAAATCATTTTCAATAAAGGTTGCCAGTGCGGCTGAAACAGCAATCAGGATTAGTATAATTGCCATCAGTTTATATGAAAAGATAAAATCGGCTATTTTTTTCATTCCATTTTATATTATATCCTGAGCCGACTTTTTTATCCTTTCCCAGGCATTTTCAACATGTTTTTTTGTTACATATGTTTGTGAAACAACCATTCTGATTACAAAATCACCATTAATTTTTGTATGCGTCAGGTACAGTTTGCCGGATTTATTAAGTATGTTAAGTAACTTTTCGTTTAAATTATTCAGTTCTTGTGATTTAATAATATTCCCCGGATTGAATCTAAAACAAACCGTATTTAATGTAACCGGTGCCATCAATTCAAAAAACTTTTCTTTTTCAATATTCTTTTTCAGCCACTGAGCCAAAGAAACATGAAGCCGGATCTTTTCCTGTAATCCTTTTACACCAAAACTTCGGATAACGAACCATAATTTAAGCCCCCTGAATCTCCGTCCGAGCGGTACCCCCCAGTCGCGGTAATCATTTACCTTACCCCTGGATTTGGTTTTCAAATATTCAGGAAGTATTTCAAATGTTTTCAGTAGTGTTTCTTTCTCTTTAACGAAATAGACTGAACAGTCGAAATTAGTAAACATCCATTTATGCGGGTTAAAAACAAAACTATCCACCTGTTCAATACCATCAATCATCCACCGGAATTCAGGAAGCAGCAAAGCTGTTCCTGCAAGTGCAGCATCAACATGAAGCCAGAGGTTATGTGCTTTACATATCTGCCCTACCTCTTTCAGTGGATCAACGGCAGTTGTGCCTGTTGTACCAAGGGTAGCCACAACACACATCGGGTGATAACCTTTATTAAGATCATCCATAACAGCCAGACCTAATTTTTCCGGATTAATTCTTAATTTATCATCAGTAGCTACTTTAATAAGGTTCTCTTTTCCAAGTCCGGCAATTTTTACTGCCTTCTCAATTGACGAATGAGTTTCGGTGGAGCAATATACTCTCAATCTGTTTTCTTGTCTTAAACCGGCTTTATTTACCCTGTAGCGGGTTATTTTTTCCCTTGCAGTAAGCAAGGCTGCCAGTGTTGAGGTAGAGGCTGTATCCTGGATAACGCCATCAAAAAATGTTGGTAGCCCAATCATATCTTTGAGCCAGTTTGTTACTTTCTCCTCAAGCTCTGCAGCAGCAGGGGATGTTTCCCAAATCATGCATTGAGCACCGATTGTTGCAGTTAGCATTTCTGCCAGTACTGATGGATAGCTTGAATTTGCAGGGAAATAAGCAAAAAAATTGGGGCTTTGCCAGTGAGTAATCCCGGGCATAATAATTTGCTCAAAATCTTTCATTATTTCGTTCATAGATTCACCTGTCTGTGGTGGTTTGCCAGGAAGGCTGTTGTAAATATCTCCCGGTAGAACATTTGATTTTACAGGGTAAGCATCAACTTTTTCCAGGTAATCAGCCATCCAGTCGGCAAATTCATGAGCATGTTTTCTAAATTCTTTAACATTCATATAAGAGTATTTTTTTCCCGAGATTCAACATCTTTTTGAAATAATTCCCTGACAAGTCTGGCGACTTGTTCTGTATTAATATCATTCATGCAACGGAAGTGTTTTTTAGGACATTTTTTAAAACCAAGTTTTGAACAGGGGCGACATTTTAAATTTTCCACCTGAATTATCCTGGAATCAGGATCGGGTTGGTATGGATACATCCCGAATTCAGGAACCGTATTACCCCAGATGGAGATGATTTTTTTACCAAAAGCAGCTGCTATGTGCATCAGACCGGTATCATGACTGATTACTACTTTTGATTGTTTAACAATTGAAGCCGATTGGTTAATATTATATAATCCGCAGGCATTAAGCACATTATTTCCTGCTGCCGAAACAATTTTATCTCCTTGTATCTTATCATTTTCATCACCAAGTAAAATCACGGGAAGGTTTATATTCTTAATCAGGCCAATTATTTTTTCAACAGGCATCCGTTTTGTGACATGGTTCGCCCCTATGGCAAAAACGATAAATCCCTTACGGAATGTAACGGGAAATGAAACAGTGTTAACAATGTCCTTTTTTGGAATAAAAAAATCGAGTCCTTTACCATCATTAACAACACCAAAGGATTTTAAAGGATCAAGATATCTGTCAACAATGCTGATACCGGGCAAACGATTAATCTTTAAATGCACTAAAAGCCATTTATTAAAGTTCTGTTTATGAAAAGAAAAGGGGATGGCACGGATCCTTAATTTTACAAGAGAACTCCTCATATTATTATGAAGGTCAATTATATAATCGAAATTTTCAGATTTAAGCTCTTTGATAGTTTTATCCAGGTCATTTTCAAACAGATGGACCTTATCAATAAAAGGATTGGCAGAAACCAGTGCGCCGAATTTTTGTTTAACAAGATAGTGGATCCGGGCTTCTTCAAGCTGGTTTTTTAAACACCTGGCAACCGGCGAAGTAAGCACAATATCCCCGATAGAACTAAAGCGTATTATTAAGAATTTCACCACTTATTAGAGGAATTTATTAATCAGCACACAGCAGTCTTATTCAATAACAGATTCAGCAAGAATAATGATTTTATTGTCCCGAACTTCCACAACACCTCCCGAGATTGTAAATATGTTCTCCTGGGTTTTAGATATTTTTACTTTAACCTCTCCCTTTTCCAGAGTAGAGATTATTGGAGCATGCATGTTGAGGATCTCAAAAGAACCCTTTGTTCCCGGAACTTTTATTAATTCCACAGTTCCTTCAAAAACCTTTTCCTCGGGGGTTAATATTTCAAGATTCACTTATTTTGTTTTTATGTATTGATATTAATTACCAGATTCACTAAGCAATTTCTTCCCCTTTTCAATAGCATCATCGATTGTACCCACCATCATAAAAGCTGCTTCAGGGTATTCATCCACTTCGCCGTCCATGATCATGTTAAACCCTTTAATTGTATCTTCAATAGAAACAAGTACCCCGGGAATTCCGGTAAACTGTTCTGCTACATGGAAGGGTTGTGAAAGAAAACGCTGTATTCTCCTGGCGCGGTGAACTATCAGCTTATCTTCTTCTGAAAGTTCATCCATGCCGAGAATAGCAATAATATCCTGTAATTCTTTATGTCTTTGAAGTATTTCTTTTACTCTCTGAGCTGTTTCGTAATGTTCTTTTCCAACAATTTCAGGAGTAAGTATTCTTGATGTAGAATCAAGAGGGTCAACAGCAGGATAAATTCCAAGTTCAGTGATTTTTCTGCTAAGAACAGTGGTTGCGTCAAGATGTGCAAATGTAGTTGCAGGTGCCGGGTCAGTAAGGTCATCAGCCGGAACATAAACTGCTTGTACAGAGGTAATAGAACCGTGTTTTGTAGAAGTAATCCTTTCCTGCATTATTCCCATTTCAGAGGAGAGAGTGGGTTGATATCCAACAGCGGAAGGCATTCGTCCGAGAAGAGCAGATACTTCAGATCCTGCCTGGGTAAAACGGAAGACATTATCCATAAAAAAGAGAATGTCCCTTCCTTTGCCTTTTTTATCTCCATCTCTAAAGAATTCAGCAACGGATAATCCGGATAGAGCTACTCTGGCGCGTGCCCCGGGAGGTTCATTCATTTGCCCGAAAACCAGTGCAAGTTTGGATTCTTTCATGGCATTTTTATCAACCTTTGAAAGATCCCACCCACCATTTTTCATGTCTTCCAAAAATTCTTTTCCATATGTAATAACACCCGCTTCAAGCATTTCTCTTAGCAGATCATTGCCTTCCCTGGTTCTTTCACCAACACCCGCAAACACGGATAATCCTTCATATGCTTTTGCAACATTGTTGATTAGCTCCAGGATCACAACTGTTTTTCCAACTCCGGCACCACCAAAAAGACCTATTTTACCACCTTTTGAATATGGTTCAATAAGGTCGATAACTTTAATACCGGTAAATAACACCTCTTCTTCGGTAGATAAATCCTCAAATTTTGGGGGCTTGTTATGAATTGGATACCCGTTTTTTTTATCCAGTTTTCCAATTCCGTCAATAGGTTCACCAATAACATTTAACAATCGCCCTTTTATTTGTTCACCCGTAGGCATCATTATGGGAGACCCTGTAGCTATTACTTCTATCCCACGACTAAGCCCATCTGTAGAATCCATTGCAACAGCACGAACTGTATTTTCACCAATATGCTGCTGACATTCAACAATAAGCGTCTGTCCGCCAGGCCTTTTGATTTCAAGGGCATCGAGTATATTTGGTAATTCTGAACCTTCTTTTTCAAAGGTAACATCAACAACCGGTCCGATTATCTGACTAATAATTCCAACATTTTTTGACATAAAAAAGGTATTAATTTATTTTTTGTATAAACCAGGGTTGAAAGATACAAAATTAATATTTTTTATTTTTAATGATAATAAATGCTGAATTAAGAATTATATTTATATTTCGAAATACTAAAAGCCTGTTTCATATGAAAAAACTTTCGCTGATATTAATTTTCTTTTCTTTTATACTAATTAATAAAATTTCAGGCCAGAGTTTTACACAATCAACCGGATTCGGGGGAGGGATATCTTTCGGGACAGGTTGTGAATATCATCATATACACACCGGAAATCCGGGAATAAGGATAATTGGGGTTCGCAAATTCAATGAATCATTTCATATATCTGCAGCATTGACATTCTTTTTACCGGAAAAGGAAGATTTCTATGACGGAACCCGGTCTTCAACTCTTTGGACGGTTGATGTAGAAGGTAAATATTTTTTGTACTCTCGTGACAAATTCCGGTTTTATGCTCTTGGTGGACTAAATACCACAGGACTTATTTCAAATTACAAGGGTGAATCACCTGATCTTTATCCCGACTATTCAGATCAGGCAATTGGATTAAATCTGGGAGCTGGAGCAAATTTGTTGTTTACTGAAAAAGTGATTTTTTTCGGGGAAATGAAGTATGTAATTGGTATTTACAATCAACTTATTGCATCAGTTGGAATAATAATGGATATAGATAGAAGAGGTCGTTGAAGAAGTTGAAAGTTGAAAGTCAAAAGTTGAAAGTCGAAGAGGGAAGAATGAAGAAGTCATTAGGTAGTCATTTAAGAAATCATTAGGTAGTCATTAATGACAGCGAAGCAAATGACAATAATTGACGTACGCTGCAGGCGTACTAATGACGGGAGCGATAGCGACCTTATTGACGCCGACCAAAGGAAGCTTAATTGTTCCTGTTAAGTAAAATTTCAAAAATCTCTTTAAGCTGTTCTTTTCTATAATCATCAGGAGAAACTTTTTCCAGATAGCTTTTTGACTTACTTAAATATTCTTTGATCATTTCTTCTGATATATCCTTAATATTAAGCTCATTGTAAACAGAAAGAATTTCGTTAATCTTTTTATCAGTATCAAAATCCTTCTTTTTTAATTGGTTATAAATCCTGACTTTTTGCTCAGTGGAAGCAATCTCCAAAGCTTTAACAAGCAAGAATGTTTTTTTATTAGCAATAATATCGGTGCCTGGGTTTTTACCAAAAATTTTCAAATCACCATAAGCATCTAAAAGATCGTCCTGGATTTGAAATGCCATACCAAGGTTCTCTCCAAAATTATACATATGGTTTAAATCTAACTTATTTGCACCTCCGAGTATTGCTCCAAGTTTAATACTAGCTGCGATAAGAGCTGATGTTTTAAGTTTAATCATAGTTAGATATTCATCTACAGCAACAGTTTGAAGTGTCTCAAAGTTCAAATCATACTGCTGACCTTTGCAAACCATAATAGCGGTTTGATTAAACAGGTCAATTACTAAGGGGAGTATATCATTATGGCATTTTGTAATATATTTGTATGAGAGAATAGACATTACGTCTCCTGAAAGTATTGCAATATTCTCATTCCATTTTTTATGGACAGTAGGTTTATTTCTCCTTATCTGGGATTTATCCATAATATCATCATGAAGAAGTGTGAAGTTATGAAACATCTCAATACCCAGGGCTGGCATAATTGCTTCATCAATTTTTCCCGAGAACAATTCACATGTCATAAGTACCAGGGCTGGTCTTAAACGTTTACCTCCGGTTGACAATGTATATTTTATCGGATTGAAGAGTTCCGCGGGATTATCAGATAGATTTATTTTTGAAAGGGTATTATTAATAATTTCGCGTGATTCATTGAAAGAATACATGAATATTATTTATTTAAAGCTTCAGCACCACCAACAATATCAAGAAGTTCTTTAGTAATTGCGCTTTGTCGGGCTTTATTATATTCGAGATTAAGATCTCTTATCATTTCCGTAGCATTATCTGTAGCTTTATGCATTGCAGTCATTCTGGCCCCGTTTTCAGCAACAAAAGAATCAACAATAGTTTTATAAAACTGGATTTTCAACGATTTTGGGATCAATTCTTTAATTATTCGTTCCTTATCAGGTTCGAAAATATAAAAGGGGAGGTGTTTACCCTCTTCTTCTTCATTTATAACAACAGGTAAAAATTGCTCGGTTGTAATATTCTGTACTGCAGCATTTTTAAACTGATTGTATACCAATTCAATTTTATCATATTCCTCATTAATGAATTGATTCATAATAGTCTCTGCAATTGGTGCAATAGCATGGAAGCTGAGACTATCAAATAGTTCATTTTTGGAATCTATAAGATCATATTTTTTTTGCTTCAGGTAATTAGCCCCCTTTTTACCTATTGCAAGGAAGTGAACATTCCCCTTGTTTAATTGGGATTTATATACATTATCAGCCAGGTTAATGGCATTTTTAATCGCCACAGAATTAAAAGAACCACAAAGTCCGCGGTTGGAAGTTACCAGGATGATTAATATTTTTTCTTCATCTCTGACAGTGGAGTAATTATTACCTTCTTCCTCATTAAGGTTATTACTTAGGGTGGAAATTAGTTTGTGCAATTTATTAGCATACGGTCTTAACTGAACAATCTTGTTTTGAGCTTTACGTAATTTTGCAGCAGCAACCATTTTCATAGCAGAAGTTATCTGCCTGGTTGATCTAACAGAGTTTATACGTGTACGTAAATCCTTTAAATTTGCCATTTTTCTTGTCTCATTCTAATAACAACAGAGCTTACTCAACCACTCAACTACTCAACTTTTTTATACTTATCAGCTATATCTTTTGCAACCTCCTCAAGAGTATTAGTGATTTGATCAGTTAATATTCCTTCTTTAAGGGGTTTAAGAACATCTTTTAAATGTTTTACTTCAAGAAATCCAAGGAATTCTTTTTCAAATTCTTTTACCTTGTCAACAGGGATGTTTTTGAGTAGCCCTTTTGTGCCACAATAAATTATTGCAATTTGATTTTCAACCGGCACCGGTGAATAGAGGCCTTGTTTAAGTATCTCCACATTCTTTTCACCTTTATTAATAGTTGCCATTGTTGAGGCGTCAAGATCGGAGCCGAATTTAGCGAATGATTCTAATTCCCTGTACTGTGCCTGGTCAAGTTTCAATGTTCCGGCAACTTTTTTCATTGATTTAATCTGGGCATTTCCTCCAACACGTGACACTGAAATGCCAACGTTAATAGCAGGTCTTATTCCCGCGTTAAACAGGTCGGGCTCCAGAAAAATCTGGCCATCTGTAATAGATATCACATTGGTTGGGATATAAGCGGCAACATCACCAGCTTGTGTTTCTATTATAGGAAGAGCAGTAAGAGATCCTCCTCCCTTAATTTTATTTTTAATTGATTCAGGAATATCATTCATCTTTTTCGCAACATCGTCCGATTCAATAATTTTCGCAGCTCTTTCAAGAAGCCGGGAATGAAGATAAAATACATCACCCGGATAAGCTTCTCTGCCAGGTGGTCTTCTAAGCAGAAGAGAAACCTCACGATACGAGACTGCCTGTTTTGAAAGGTCATCATAAATAATAAGAGCCGCGCGGCCGGTATCCCTGAAATATTCACCAATGGCTGCGCCTGCATAAGGGGCATAGAATTGTGCAGGAGCCGGATCTGCTGCAGTTGCCAGAACAATAACTGTATATTTCAGAGCATCATGTTCTTCAAGTGCTTTAACGATATTAGCTACGGTTGAACCTTTTTGTCCTATAGATACATAAATACAAAAAACAGGTTCTCCTTTATCCCAATTCTCCTTCTGATTAATGATAGTATCAATCGCAATTGATGTTTTCCCTGTTTTCCGGTCACCAATTATCAATTCCCGCTGTCCCCTGCCGATTGGAATCATGGAATCAATTGCTTTAATACCTGTTTGTATAGGTTCATTTACCGGCTGACGAAAAATCACTCCCGGTGCTTTTCTGTCAAGTGGCATTTCATAAAGGTCTCCATTAATCGGACCCTTACCGTCCAGCGGTTCGCCAATAGTATTTATGACACGTCCAAGCAGGGGTTCTCCTGCCATAATTGAAGATATCCGTTTTGTCCTTTTAACTTTATCGCCCTCCTTAATTTCCTCGGTTGATCCTAATACTACAATTCCAACATTGTCTTCTTCGAGGTTGAGCACTATGCCTTCAATACCATTATCAAATTCGACTAATTCGTTAGACTGAACATTTGAAAGTCCGTAAACACGGGCAATACCATCTCCAATCTGAAGAACAGTACCCACTTCTTCAAGCTCTACTTCGGTTGTAATGCCTTCTAATTGTTTTTTTAGAATTTCAGAAACTTCTGACGGTTTAATATTTGCCATATTCAATTATTTTTATTTTAAACTATTCCTTCTACTCCCTCTAATTCACTTTTTTAATAATTCCCTTTTTAATTTCTTTAGTGATGTTGTAACACTGGCATCCAATAATTTATCTTCAATTTGAAGCTTAAAACCCCCAAGGATATTTTCATTAACAGATTCAGTCATTTCAACATCTGCTTTATATGCTGTATTGATCAGTTTAATAATCTTTTTTCTAAGATCATCATCAATAACAATTGCAGTAGTTAATGATACCGAAACAAATCCCATTTTTTCACGGTAAAGATCAAGGAATACTCTTGTAATATCTTGAATAAATGCTTCACGGTTATTTTTTAAGATCAGATAGAGAAAAGAAAGAGTAATTTCATGCACATTACCGGAAAAAACAGATTCGATTATTTTTCTTTTTGTTGATGAAGAAACAATAGGATTCTCAAGCAACTTGTTAAATTCTTCAATATTGAGGCAGGTATTATACAACAACAGCACATCATCATTAATTCTTTCCAACACATTCTTTTCCTGTGAAGTAAGAAATAAGGCTTTCGAATACCTGACTGAAATTTTGCTTAAATTCATAACAACAATCTATTTATGCAAAAACAGGGTTAATTTATTTTAATTTCATCAACAAGTTCTTTAATAAAGTCTTTCTGGTCATTTGATTTTTCAAGTTTCTTTTTCAGAATTTTTTCAGCAATTTCGATAGAAAAATCAGCAACCTGGTTTTTTATTTCATCAAGTGCCGCATCTTTTTCACTTTCAATTTTCCCTTTAGCATCTTCTATTATTATTTTTGCTTCCAAATTTGCTTTTTGCTTTGCTTCGGAGATAATTTTGTCTTTAACATGGCGTGCATCTTTTAATAAATTATCCCTTTCATTTTTAGCCTCTTTAATGATCTTTTCATTATCTGTCTTTAGTTTTTCCATTTCCTCTTTCGCTTTATCTGCTGATTTAAGCGCCGTGTCAATGCTGATTTCCCTATCTTTAAGTGCTTTAAGAATTGGTTTCCATGCGAATTTTTTGAGTATAAAAAGGATCACTGAAAACGATATGACCATCCAAAAAATAAGACCTAATCCGGGAGTAACAAGTTCCATAACAAATATTTTTAACAGAGGTAAATAAAAAAAGGTTTTTGCAACAAACCAATCGCTATGTTGCAAAAACCAGAATGTTCTTTAGAAGAACAAAATCAACATACATACAACAACAGCAAAGAAGGCAACACCCTCAATAAGTGCAGCGGAAACGATCATATTTGAACGAATGTCTCCTCCTGCTTCCGGCTGACGGGCAATAGCTTCCATTGCATTGCCACCGATACGTCCGATACCAATTCCTGCTGCAAGAGCAGCAATACCAGCACCCAGACCCGCACCTAGTTTTCCAAGTCCGGCACCGGCAGCAACTTGTAATAATACAGATAAAGTTAACATAACAAATAAAGATTTAATTAATAAATATTAATGATGTTCGTTTGTTGCCATTCCAAAATAAATGGCCGACAACAGTGTAAAAACATATGCTTGTACAAATGCGACTAAAATTTCAATAACTGACATAAAGACTGTAAAAACAAGAGTTACAGGAGAAACGGCATAGCCCAGATAAGGAATGATATCGCCGAAAATGAATATCAAACTAAAAAACCCCATAGCAATGATATGCCCGGCTGCTATATTAGCAAAGAGTCGGATCATAAGCACAAAAGGTTTTGTAAACAACCCTACCGTTTCAATAATAGGCATAAGAGGGATTGGTATTTTCAGCCACCAGGGGACTCCGGGAGCATCATAAATTTCCTTCCAGTAATATTTATTTCCGTTTATTGTAGTAATGGCCAGGGTAAAAAGGGCTAAAACTCCTGTAACGGCAAGATTCCCGGTTACATTGGCCCCCCCGGGCGGAATAGGTACCAGTCCTAATAAATTATTAATGAGTATAAAGAAAAACACAGAAAGAAGAAAAGGCATATACTTCTCATATTTTTCTTCTCCAATAGCAGGTTTGGCAACATCATCCCTGATAAAAAGGATTATCGGTTCCATGGCATTCTGGAAGCCATTGGGCACTTTACTTTTATTATATTTTCGGGCGATAGAAATAAAAATCCATAATAAAAATCCGAGACTGATAAAAACAGCAAAAACATTTTTGGTGATAGAAAAATCCAGCGGTTTCAACTCTGTTCCATCCTCCATAATCTCAACAACCTTTCCTTCATCAGGCTCAGTATGAGAAATACGGAAACCTTTATAGTCACTATATCCGTGGTGTAATTTGCTGGACCAGAAAGAATGTAACCCCGACTCCTTACTATACACAATTATAGGTAGCGGTATACTAATATGGAAGTCCTTAATATTAAAGATATGCCACTCATAAGAATCGGTAACATGATCAAAAATAAAACTTCCGGGATCAAATTTCCCTTTTTCATGTTCTGTATGGACCGAAGAATCTTTTTCCTCTTTATCCCTGTTTCCAAAAGCAAACCCATTGGGGATTATAATGAAAGCAAACAGAACAATAAGTGTCAAACAAAGTTTTCGGAAATTCTTATGCATGTTTCCTTAATTAAAACAAACAAAAATAAAGAAAATAAATTTGAAACATCCATTTTATATGCATTATTCATGTCGCCAACTGCCCATTGCCAACTGTCAACTGATTGTTACTTATAAACAAAGGGGGTGTTTTCTTATTTGTCTTTTGTAATTTTAATATAATCGAGAACGGAGACAACCTCAAAGGCAGTGAAAATGATATATATAATCATAAAAACAAGCAAGAAAGGAACGGCATTTTCTCTGTCAAGCACAACATATATAATAATTAAAATCATATAAAAACCCATTTTAATCCCTGTTGCACCCAGGAATTTAGCAGGGAATTTTCTGTTACTTTCCCCGACTGAGCGAATAAGATACCGATGGAATAAAACAGTAATAAGAAATATTACTATGAGCAATACAGGAAATGAAAAACTAAAATATTCTTTAAGGATTGTTATAAACAGAAAAAATCCGGCAATAAACAGAATCAGGGAAATTATTATACCCCTGATGATAAATTTTTTCAGATGATTATTCATGCTGAGTTACCTGGGCTTTAATAAATCCTTTACAGCAAAGAAAACAGCTCCAAAAACAGCTGAAATTGATAAAACAACTGTAAAAACGGGGAAATCCCAGCTAATTATTTGGTCTAATTTCATACCACCAAAAACTCCAACAAGGATAATTGCGAGCATTTGAAAAGCCAGAGAAGAATACCTGACATAATTATTCAACTGTTTCTGTGGTTTTTTCTGATTTGATTCCTGTGGTTTTTTCATTATCTGTCTGGTAAATTGGTCTTTCATCACTCATATTACAATTACCGGTGAACTTTGATCCGGGTTCAATTGAAAGTTTATTAGTTTGAATATCGCCGTTAACATTTGCAGAAACTTTAAGTGAAAGAAGTTGTGAAACAACAATTTTACCTTCAATACTTCCTGACACATCAGAGTTTTTACATTTTATCTCTCCCTTAACTTTTCCGGTTTGTCCAATTACAACTTTGCCTTTTGTAATAATATTTCCAATAAGGGTTCCGTCAATCCGGATATCACCGTTTGAATTAATATCACCGGTAATTTCTGTACCAATGCCAAGTAAATTTATGGCATTATTTTCCGATTCATTATTTTTCCCCATCGTTATCTAATTTAGTATATTATTAAAAATTGGTAAAAATAGAAAGCAAATATAACAAATTCATTTATTTGAAAAATAAAAGAATGATGAAACATCCATGATAGCACTTAGATGTTTTGGAATATTGGAATACTGGAATGTTGGAATACTGGAGAATATAACATCCCAAAATTCCATTGCATTTTGTTACATAATTTCATCTTTCTATTTCTTCTAAAGAGTTCAAAGATGAACATTCTTAACACTGCAACACAATTTTTTTTCAAATTTCCCATCCTTACACTCTTCCATCTTCCCATTATTCCATTCTTCCATCATTCCATTTTTTCAATAAATATCTTGCTTAATTTTTTCCGTCATAGGCCCATTTAATATACATCGACCCCCATGTAAAGCCGCCTCCAAAAGCTGCCAGGATGATATTATCCCCTTTATTTAATTTGTTTTCCCATTCCCACAGGCAGAGAGGTATTGTAGCGGTAGTGGTATTTCCGTATCTATGAATGTTAATCATCACCTGTTCTTTTTTAATCCCCATTCGTTTAGCAGTTGCATCAATAATTCTCATATTAGCCTGGTGTGGAACAAGCCATGCAAGTTCTTCGGGTTTGATATTATGCTTTGTCATCATTTCAACAGAGATATCTGCCATATTTGAAACAGCAAATTTATAAACGGTCTTTCCATCCTGATGAATAAAATGCTCATGGGCATCAATTGTCTTGTGTGTTGGAGGATTTACTGAACCTCCGGCTTTTTGGTAAAGATGATGGCGCCCAAAACCGTCTACATGAAATAGATGATCAATGATTCCAACATCTTCAGTTGTAGGTTCAAGCAAAACGGCCGCCGCTGCATCACCAAACAGGGGACATGTTGTACGGTCTGTATAATCGGTAATAGCAGACATTTTATCAGAACCAACAATAATAACTTTTTTATATTGTCCTGATTCAATAAATTTATTGCCCACTTCAAGAGAAAACAAGAATCCTGAACATGCTGCATTAATGTCGAAACTAAAAGCATTTTTTATTCCAACCTTATCACTAATTATATTTGCAGTAGCAGGGAATAACATATCGGGAGTTACGGTAGCATTTATAAGAAGATCAATCTCGTCAGGAGAAGTTTCTGTTTTTTCAAGTAATCCCTTAACTGCATTTGCGCCCATGTGTGATGAACCAAGACCTTCTCCTTTCAAAATATGGCGTTCTTTTATCCCAATGCGCTGCATTATCCACTCATCGGAAGTATCAACCATTGTTGCTAACTCATCGTTTTTCAAGATATAATCAGGAACCCATGCATTCACCCCGGTTATAGCTGCTCTGATCTTTTTCATTATTTAAATACTTTCTTGAATTTCTTAGTTAGTTTAGCTTTTATTACCTCTTTTGTATGTAAAATCATACTTTTTATAGCTGCAGAATTAGAAATACCATGTCCTATTATTACATCGGCATTAATTCCAAGGATAGGAGTTCCTCCGTAATTAATAAAATTGAACTTCTCAAAAAATTTATCCTTGATACCTCTTTTTATTATCATTGAGTAGAATGCTTCAGCTCCTTTTAGTACCACATTGCCTACAAATCCATCACAAACTATCACATCTGTCTTGTCGCTTTTGAAAAAATCATTCCCTTCTATATTCCCAATGAAATTAAACTCTTTAGTATCTTTCATTAATTCATAAGTGGATTTTACCACAAGATTCCCTTTTGTTTCTTCAGAACCTATATTAAGCAAACCAATCCTGGGATTTTTAATATCCCATACATACTTAGCATAATATGATCCTAAAATACCATACTGGTATAAAACATCCGGACGGCAATCAGGGTTTACACCAACATCAAGCAAAATAGTTGGTTTTCCATCGATAGTTGGAATTGGTGAAGTTATTGCAGGTCTGATAACTCCCGGAATAGTTCTTATTGTATAATGAACACCGATAAGCATGGCCCCTGTATTGCCTGCACTGGCAAAACCGTCAATTTCGCCATTTCGTAACAGATCAAATCCAATAGCGATGCTTGAGTTTGGCTTTTTGGTAAATGATTTAGCCGGGTGGTCGCCCATTTCGATAACCTCAGCAGCATTTACAATTTCAAACTGATTGTGATCAGCATTTTCCCGGTCGAGAAGAGGTATAATTTTTTCCCTGTTACCAATTAATACCAGTTTTATATTTTCCGGTAATTCATTGACAGCTTCCAGAGCTCCGAGTATAGTGGCTTCAGGAGCAAAATCCCCTCCCATAACATCGAGACCAATTCTCATAAATATAACCTAAATTAAGTTATTATTCAGATAGCAAAGTTTTATGCGCTTACAGTTTTTTCTATGGCAAGCTTACCTTTGTAATAACCACATTCGGGACAAACTCTATGGTACCTGACTGTTGCTCCGCAATTAGAGCATATTGCAACTGTAGGCGCAGTAGCTTTGTAGTGAGTCCTTCTTTTATCCCTTCTTTGTTTTGAGGTTTTCCTTTTTGGATGTGCCATATCAGTTAATTATTAATTTATTTTTCAATTTCTTTATTTCAATCCACCTGTTGTCGGTTTTATCCTTTTTAAGCTGGATTTGCTTTTAATCTTTCTCCGTCACTTACAAAAAATTTGTCTGCAAAAGTAAAAATTTATATTTGAACAAAAAAAATATATTTTTGTCAAAACAAAATTAATTTGGAAAAGGGTCTTGTAATTAAGTCAACAGGAAGCTGGTTCGCTGTAAGAAAACAAGATGGATTGGTAATAAACTGTAAAATAAAAGGCAGTTTTAGAACCAGAGGTATACGTAATACAAACCCTGTGGCAGTTGGAGACCATGTTAGTTTAATAGTTGATGGTAGCCATGGGGTTATCTGGGAAATTGAACCGCGAAAAAATTACATTATACGGAAATCATCTAATTTATCAAAAGAGACCCAGATAATTGCTGCAAATATTGATCAGGCATTGTTAGTTGTAACTCTTGTTTTTCCAAAATTGTCAACAGAGTTTATAGATCGTTTTCTTGTTACAGCAGAAGCATATAGAATCCCTTCTATTTTAATTTTCAATAAAACAGATCTTTATGACGAACAAAAAATGAAAGAATTACAAATAATAAAATCTGTTTATGAAAGAGCAGGATATGAAACTATTAAAATTTCAGCAGAAGACAGAACAAATTTAGAAATGATCAAGAACCTGATGAAAGATAAAATCAGCCTGATAGCCGGACAATCAGGAGTAGGGAAATCTACTATCCTGAATGCAATTGATTCTAATCTGAACCTGAGAACAGAAATAATTTCAAAATCGCATAAAACAGGTAAACACACTACTACTTATGCCGAAATGCACTTACTTGATTTTGGCGGATCTGTTATTGATACACCAGGAATAAAAGGTTTTGGTTTAGTGGATTTTGAAAAGGAGGAAATTTATCATTATTTCCCGGAAATATTTAAGGCTTCAAAAAATTGCGAATATAATAATTGCAGTCATACACACGAAACAAATTGTGCAGTAAAAAATTTGGTAGAAAAGGGGAGGATTAGTGAAACCAGGTACCGGAATTATTTAAAGATTCTTGAAGATAAGGGAAAGAAGTACCGCGGGTAGTTTATATTCAGATGATTTTTTTATATTTGAACAAGTTTAAAAAGGAGCATGAAAAAGATATACATTTCGGTTTTTGGAATAATTGCGATACTTGTAGTTATTAACTTTTATTATTATTCACAAATATTTAACCAACAGGTTGAATTTCAGCAAAATTTTCTTTTAAAACAAACTCAGTTATGTGGTTATGAAATTGAGCAAACCGGATTTGAGTTTTCAAGTGACTTGAATAAAATCCTGTTCTCAGAAGATATTTCACGATTCTTTGAAAGTGAAGAAATAAAATCCCGGACAATACAGGATATTGAATTGTTTTATGAAAAATTTAAATATCTGATTACAGGAATAGAAGTTTATGACAACAATTGTAATGTTTTCTATGACTATAAGGGCAGCAAGGGAGGATTTATCAGGGATGAGTATGTTGCCCAGGCACAGAAAGAAATTTATTCACATGAAAAAACAGTGAAGCATAACGACAAATACATGTTGATTATGCCAATATTCAAAAACAACAGGGTTACCGGGAATTTTGTTGTTAGCATAAACTATTTAAAATTTATAAAAAAGGTTTTTGAAAAGTCATATCTTGAAAATGTTCAATGGCAATGGCTCATAGGCAGTGAAGGGAAGGTAGTACTAAATAACATAGTAAAACAAAATTATGAGGTGAGCAAACTTGCCGAGATAGTAGATGAATTGGATGAAGGATTGCAGGGAGCATTAAGGCACGAAATAAATTTCAATGGAAATCCGGTTGATGTTATTTCAGCGTTCTATCCAACCAGAATACTTAATAAAGAGTTTGGAGTAGTATTCTCTTTAAAAACAGATTATATTTTTAAAATAATAGTCAGGAATTTCTCAATCCTGAGTTTGCTTACAATTATTCTCATTTTTCTTATTGTTTTCATCTTCATTTATTTTATTCGAAAGATAAAAGCAGAGAAACAACTGGTACAGGAATCCGAACAATCTTTAAAACAGATAATGGAATTATTACCGCTTGGCATTCTGGTTATTGGGAAGGATAAAAGGATTAAAAAAATTAACAAGAGAGCCAAAGAGATGTTTACTCTTGAAAACGAAGATGATTTAGTTGGTAAAGATATCTCAGAACGATTTATTGTTGGAGAGAATTATCTTGACAGAGATAATTTCGGGTCAGTACTGGATATATCCTTTTTTTATACTTATAATGAAAAAAACATTGTGGTTTACCGTGAAGATATACCGGTAATAATTGAAGGTGAAGATCTTATTCTTCAGGCTTGCTTTGATGTCTCTCCGCTTGAAAGAGCCAGAAAACAAGAAATAAGGGCTAATCAGGCGAAAGCAGAGTTTTTAGTAAAGATGAGCCATGAGATAAGAACTCCTCTCAACGGAATCGTTGGAATGTCAGATACTTTGAAGGCACAAAAATTGAAAAAAGAACATGCGGAAATTGTCAAAATTATAGCCAAATCTGCCGGTTTGCTGAACTCGTTGATCAATGACCTTCTTGACTTCTCGAAAATGGAAGCGGATAAAATTATTATTGAAGAAACACCTTTCCTGCTTAGAAAAGAAATGCACCTGGCTCTCGATCCTTTGTTTCCTAAAGCAAAGAAAAAAGGGCTGGAAATTATTTCAGTTATTAATGAAGAAGTCCCGGATAATCTTATTGGAGATCCTTTTCGTTTAAGGCAGGTATTGTATAACCTTGTTGACAATGCTATTAAATTTACAACCAAAGGCAAAATAGTTATTAAAGTAATACTTGAGGATAAAATACGCAATAAAATAAAGATCAATTTTATTATTGAAGATACAGGCATTGGAATACCAACAAAAAAAATAGGGGAAATATTTAACTCATTTTATCAGGTTGATAGTTCTAATACGCGGAAATATGAAGGAGCTGGTTTGGGGATAACTATATCTAAGCAACTAATTGAATTAATGGGAGGGGAAATTAGAGCTGAAAGTCCCTCTGGAATATACACTGATCCGGAATTTCCCGGTGCAAGATTTTCTTTTACAGTTAAGTTTTTTTCTAATGAAAGGCAGCCTAAAAAATTTAATCATGGTGAAAGCTCCGGGAATAACCAGGTAAAAGCTTTAGTAATCAGTAAAAATTTTGATACACAGAATTACCTCACAAATATACTTCATGATTTCAATGTTTCTTCATATTACACTTCTTATGATGAACCCAAGACAATTAATCAGATTAAAACCAATGCAAAAGATGCTGTTAATGGTTATAAAATGATTTTTATTATGGACACTCCTGTATTTGACGGGTTTGAGGTTGCAAGGAAGATGAATCAATACGAGTTAATAGATTATTTTCTGGTTATTATTATTAGTTCGAATGATCGTAAAGGGAATCTTATTAAAGCTAAAAAGTTGGGTGTTGACCATTATCTGATAGAACCTTTCCAGTCATCCGAGATATTCGATATTGTTCAAAACAACTTTCACCAAAACCAGCCTATGGAAAAGGAACATCAAATTGTTGAGGAAATTAAAAAAGAATTGAATATTCTTGTTGCTGAAGATAATATTATTAATCAAAAAGTTGTTAAAGTATTATTTAAAAATCTCGGGTACGAGATTGATATCGTTTCTAATGGTAAAGAGGCAATAAAAAGCATCAATAAGAAGAAGTATGATATTGTATTTATGGATATCATGATGCCGGAAATGGACGGATTGGAAGCCACCCGGGAAATAAGAGCAATGGGAAATGAATTGCCCATAGTAGCTCTTACAGCTGATCTGGGAAACGAAACTAAAAAGAACGCCCATAAAGCTGGTGTTAATGAATTTATTGGGAAACCCATTAAAAGTGACAATCTTAAAAAGGTAATGATCAAATGGTTTAAGACCGCCAAAGAGAAATAAGAAAGCCTCATCGTGTGATTGACTTATAAAAATATTCAAATCCTTTTACTTCATATTTAGTCCACAGTTCACAGTCGGCAGTTAGCGATTAACCTAAACGAAACTTATTTATTTGATCAGCTTATGTTATGATTACCAGAGTAGAGATTAGTGATTTTTTAGACATGTCGGTTAAATTGCCCATTATTGATGTTCGTTCACCGGGCGAATATAACAAAGGGCATATCCCCGGTTCTAATAATATTCCCCTCTTTAATAATGATGAGCGAAGTGAAGTAGGCAAAAAGTATAAGCAGGTTAGCCGGGAGGCAGCTGTTTATGCAGGATTAGAATTTGTGGGCACAAAGCTTGTTTCACTGATTAAGCATGCTAAAAAAATTGCAGGTAAAAAAGAAATACTAATACATTGCTGGAGAGGAGGGATGAGAAGTGAGAATATGGCCTGGCTTTTTTCTGTGGCAGGCATGAAAACTTATGTTTTAACCGGGGGATATAGGGCATACAGGCAATATATTCGTAAGAAATTGTCTGAAAATCAAAAAATAATTATTCTTGGTGGCAAAACAGGATCGGGCAAAACAGAAATACTTTATGAAATGAAAAAGCTGGGTCAGCAGATAATAGACCTGGAAGACCTTGCGAACCATAAAGGCTCTGCTTTTGGTGCTCTGGGTCAGGAAATTCAGCCAACAACCGAACAATTTACTAATAACCTTTTTGATGTTTGGAAAGATCTTGATCCAAAAAGAACCGTTTGGTTGGAAGATGAAAGTAAGAATATTGGTTCTGTATCTATTCCCGAAGAGCTGTACGAAAAGATGAATCAAGCACCGGTAATTGTTGTTGAAATGATAAAAGAGTTAAGAATAAAAAGACTGGCGAAGGAATACTCTTTTTTTGATTCTCAGCTTCTTGAAAAATCAATATTAAAAATAGAGAAAAGACTTGGAGGCTTGAATACGCAGGAATGTATCAAAGCAGTGCGTGAAAAGAAATTTGCCCGGGCAATTGATATAAGTCTTATATATTACGATAAAGCCTACCTTTATGGTCTTGAGAAGAAGAAAATGCGAATAGCCGGACACGTTAAGGCAGAAGATAATTCATTAGCCGTAACAGCACAGAAGATTATTGCTGTTTCACTTCTCCGGCATTAACTATTTTAAACAATTTGTCAGATCGTCTTATCTGATTTTCTATTGCTATAGAGAAATGTTCACCCTTGGATGCTTCATTAACCGGTTTTCTGTCAACTTGTATCTCTCTAATCTGCGAATAAATAACCCCGGTTGTTGGTCCGGTAATTAATATATCATCTCCAACTCTAAGAGTTCCTGTCTCAATCTTAAATTCCGCAACTTTTATTTTAGTAAAATAGTTAATTGCTTTTCCAGTATAAATTTTTCTTTTAGTTGCCCTTGATCCATAACGATGACTCCATTCTCCAAGTTTTTGTCCCAGGTAATATCCATCCCAGAAGCCACGGTTAAAAACAGAAGATAATCTTTGTCTCCAGTTTATTATTTTTTCTTCTCCGTAACTGCCGTCAATATATGCCCTGACTGCTTCATCATAACATTTGGTGACAGTATTAACATATTCAGGGGGGCGTGCCCTGCCTTCAATTTTAAGTACTTTAACACCGGCATCCAGTATTTTATTAATGAAATTGATTGTACACAAATCTTTTGGTGACATTATATACTCATTGTCAATTTCCAATTCGTATCCCGATTCTTTTTCGGTAACCAGGTAAGGTTTTCTGCAGGTTTGCATACATTCCCCACGGTTTGCTGAATAATTTTGTTCGTGAAGACTCAAATAACATTTACCGGAGATAGCCATGCACAGTGCACCATGAGCAAATAATTCAATTGTAACAAGGTTTCCCCCAGGTCCTTTTATGTTTTCCTGACGGATGGTTTTGGTAATGGCAGAGACTTGTTCCAGATCTAATTCCCTGGCAAGTACCATCACATCTGCATATCCCGAATAGAATTTGATTGTTTCAATATTGCTGATACTGAGTTGGGTTGAAATATGAACAGGGATATCAACAGAGCGTGCATATTGAATAACTGATTGATCGGAAGCAATAATTGCATTAATTTTTTGCTCTTTGGCTTTTCGAATAACATTTTTCATAAAATCCAGATCCTTATCATACATGATAGTATTTACTGTAAGATATGTTTGTATATCATGTTCTTTACAAATGGATCCAATTTTTAACATATCATCCATTGTAAAATTGTGTGAAGACCTGGCTCTCATATTTAATTGTTCAATCCCAAAATAAACTGAATCAGCACCACCCTGGATAGCTGCCATAAGGGACTCGAATGAACCAACCGGAGCCATGATATTTATATCGTTTCGCTTTATCATTTTTTCAGCACAATACGAATACCGGTTCCTTTATTAATTTCTGAATAGTTGACAAATATTTTTCCATCATGATACATTTCAACAATGCGTTTTGATAAAGACAAGCCCAGTCCCCAACCCCTTTCTTTGGTTGTGTAACCTGGTTTAAAAATTGTTTTAAACTTTGATTTATTCATACCTCGCCCGGTATCAGTAATATCTAAATATACTACCTGAATGTTGTCCTGAACATTTATATTGATAATTCCCTTCCCGTTCATTGCATCAATAGCATTTTTGCAAAGGTTTTCAATAACCCATTCAAATAAAGCATCATTCAATGGCAGGCTAAGCTCGTCTTTTTCAGAAAAACTAAAATTAAATCTCACATTTTCTGATGACCGTGATTTAATATATGTTACAGCATGCATTATTACTTTAAATAAGTTCATGGATTTTAAAGAGGGTTTAGAACCAATCTTTGAAAATCTTTCAGTAATTTTCTCAAGACGTAAAACATCTTTCTCGAATTCTTTCAATATTTTTTCATCAAGATCATTCATCCTTAATAATTCTACCAATGCAGTAAGTGAAGAAGTTGGTGTGCCAAGTTGATGCGCCGTTTCTTTAGAGAGACCAAGCCAAACTTGGTTTTGTTCAGCTTTACGGGATGTGCTGAAGGCAAAATATGAAATAAGGATAAACAAAATAATAACTCCAAGTTGAACGAATGGGAAAAGCTCAAGTTTTGATAACAGAATTGAATCTTTATAATAAATATAATTATTATTGTTATCGCCAATTAAAAATTCAATAGCCTCATGCTGCTTTTTCATTTTTTTCAATTGCCTTTCAATGTAATCGTTATTGTTTTCTTTTGCAGGATCCAAATTTCTGGTTGAAACAATTTCATTATCAGAATTAACAAGAATTACAGGGACGGTATTATTATTTTCAATTACTTCGAAAAGAAACTCGAAATTGGTTTCTGTAATATCAAGATCAATAAGTTGTTCTGTGGCTTTAGCCCATAATTCAACTTTGTTTTTTTCCTCCTGTTTGAGTTGACGGACAAGTTTGTTTGTATAGAATAATGATCCCAGAGCTATCAGAACGGCTGACAGAAAAATAATAAATTTCCATCTTATTTTACGGGTATAAATGTTCATAATTTTTTAATTTCAGAGGTGTCATTTTCTTCCCACAAAATCCTGAAAGATGATTTTGGGATTGTGTCAATTATTGATGAATCCTTTTGCGATTCATCCCATATTATTTTGAATTTGTTTTCATTAGAAAGATTATCTGAAGAATAAGTAGATGTATCTTTACGAAATAAGCCTAATTCCTGGTTGAGAATTTTCTTTAACTCCTTCTTTTCATTATTTAGATTCTTTTTTACTTCCTGCATTGCAGTTTTTGTATCATACGATACCTTATAATCGTCTGTATTTCCCTCAATTGAGAGATAGAGAATTGTTTTCCCAAACCCGTCATCCTCAATTTCTCCAAATTTTTCTGTTCCTGATTTTATTTTCTTTGTTTGGCCTGCCAGTACTTCTGATAACAGAACCTGTGTTTTGTATGAAAAATTATTGTCAAAATGGTGAGTTCCCGAAAGAGAAATATTAAATGCAGATGAATGTATATCCATTTGTGGGATTGTAATTATTTCATCCCGGATAATTATACGATTAACAAGTTCGGAAAAGTGTATATGTTTCAATTCTGAAACGTTTATATAGCGTGCAAGCCCAAGCATGGGTTCAAATTCAATTAATTCTCCGTCAGTAATTTTCACTGAACTTTCAGAAAGAATATTCTTTTTTATAATTTGTAAATCGTTAGTCCATTGTGATGAAAAACTAATTTCTCCTGTAAGCATTCCGTTTATATGTTTGTCAGTAATGAATTTCTGACTAAAATTATTAAAAGTATAGAATAATTCTTTAATATTT
>JAGGXD010000200.1 GCA_021163295.1 Bacteroidales bacterium | reverse complement strand
TAATAAAGTTAAGTATGAATTAAAAAAACTTTTTCATTAATTATTTAACATTCTACATTTATTATTTAAATGTTGAATTTTAATGTTTAAAACTTTATTCCCCTGTCTGTCATGGTAGACGGGCAACATTACTCGCTTCGTTCATGAGAAAAGTTAACGATTTGAGATTTCAGATTTTCAACCACTTCGCAAATCGTTAATCGGTGTTCCTTGTTCTTAAATCTATTTATACTGACTTTATGTACAGACACTAATTCAGGGTTTTGAAATACTCTATTGTTCGTGTAATATAGTAGTTCGCTTTATATTTATTATATACCGTTTCAATTTCTGTGTCAAGTGTACTCATCACATCATTACCAAGTTCATTTATTACATTAAGTGCATGCAGAACAACATAAAGATTATCGTTTTGCAGAATTTTACTTAATGTATTTATTGCTTCTTGCTTCTCTCCAATTTGATACAACGATTCTGCAACTGCTATCCTGACATCAGGAGATTCATCGGTTAAACATAATGCAAGTTCCTGTTTAGCTTTTATTGCATTTTCGCCCAGGATGGCGCATCCTGTTGCAGCCCAGTACCTGATATATGGATTGGGATTTTTTAAATTCCTGATAAGAAAATCAATGTTTTTCTTTTCTCCTTTTGCGGCTATCGAAGCAATATTAAAAATTTCCTCTAATTTATAATCATCAGATTTGAAATAGTTATAAAGAGAAGCACTTTCAATATTCGCGTATTCTCCTTCAGGAACAAAACCCCCGTCCCTGAATTTAAGAATATGATCTTTCATAGCCTGCCGCATTTTCTTCAGTACATCAGCGTACTCCTGATCGCCGGCAAGATTATAAACTTCCCACGGATCAGCTTCAGTATTATATAATTCTTCAAATGGCTTAGTGCCAAAAAATCTACTCTGAATTTCATTACACAAACCATCACGATATGCCTTTTCCCAGACCTGCATTGAAGCAGCCTTCCACAGGTAACTGATATGTTGTGCGTAAGGTCGGTGTGGCATGAAGTTAATAATATATCGGTATTGTCCGTCAGTTATTCCTCTCATCATGTCATATCTTTCGTCCATTCTTCCCCTGAAAAAATAAACATAATCGGGTTTATCATCTATATATTCTCCCATGAATGCATCTCCCTGCATATTATCAGGCTTTGGTAAACCGGCAAGACTTAACAGGGTAGGAGCAAGATCGACAAAGCTTACAAGTCTTTCGTTTTTTTCCCCGGTTGTGACAGGTGAAAGATCTTTGTATAATTCCGGAACACTTGTAATAAATGGTACCTGGGTGCCTGTGTTAAAAATAAATCTTTTGCTTCTTGGCAATACACCGCCATGGTCACCATAGAAAAAAATAATAGTACTGTCTTTTAATCCTGATTGTTCCAATTCTTCCAATAAGTCACCTACCTGTTTATCCATTGTTGTGATGTTATCATATAATCGCGCCCAGTCGTTTCTAACCACAAGAAGATCAGGGTGATAGGGTGGAAGTTCCATTTTGGATGGATTATGTATCAGTTTGTTTGTATCATATCTGTGAATTTGACTTTCGTGGGTAATGGTAAGATTAAATATTGCAAAAAATGGCTGGCCTGGTTTCCTGTTTTTATAATGCGCCGTTCGGGAAGATTCATCCCAAAGATCCCCGTATCCTGTACAGTTATAATCTGTTTTTGAATTATTGGTGCAATAATAACCGGCTTCGCGTAAATATTCAGGGTAGAACCTGATATTCTCCGGTATTTTAATTGTGCTTCTCATATGATGCGTTCCGGCGCTGGATGCATACATTCCTGATATTATTGTAAACCGTGCGGGAGAACAAACCGGAGCATTTGCATAGGCGTTTGAATATAATGTTCCTTCAGAGGCCAGTTTATCAAGATTCGGAGTAGTGGCATTTTTATCTCCGTAACATCCCAAATATGGACTAATATCTTCACAGGTAATCCAGAGGATATTTGGCAATGGCCTGGGTTGTTCGTTTTTGGGTTTCTGATTCAGGATGAAAGCACTTGTTATTACTAAAACTAATACCAAAAAAAATAATTTAATTTTCATTTTATTTATTGTTAAAGAAATGATTCATAAAGGCTTAACCGTAAAGTTCGCTAAGAATATCTACGTTTTTCGCCCCGTTGCCTCCTCGCCAAGTCGCTTTCTGCTCTCTGCCTACTTACTACATACTATTTACTTCTTACTCTCCTGTGTCCCTCCATTCTTCCATTTTTCCGGAGATAAACTCAATAATTTTTTGGTGTTCTTCTTTACCTGTACCTTGAATGTGTATAGGTTTTTCAAAAGTCATATAAATTGTTTTGTCAGCATTAATTGGACCAAGTTCCTTAATGAGTTTGCCATTTCCCCAAAAATCGGTTTTGATTGCTATCGGAATTACCTGAACACCTGCTCTGCCGGCTAATTTTGTTCCCAGTGAGTTAAATTCCTCCGGAACAAAATCAACTTTTCTTGTTTTTTGGGGGAAAATAATAATTGAGGTTCCTTCTTTAAGTAGTTTTTCTCCTTGGTTCATAACCAAAGCAAGATCTTCTCTTGAGTTTGTTCTGCTTACCACTATTGGTTTTCGTGAACGCATAATCGGACCAAAAACACGATGACTGACAAGACTGTCTTTCACTACAAAAGTAACCTTCTTATCAGGAGCAATAATACAAGGGAAGACCATTGTTTCAAGTGTGCTCATATGGTTACTTACAAAAACAACAGATCCCTCAGCCTTACGTATATTATCTAATCCTTCAATATGAAATCTGCCGCTGAAACTTTCGATCAGCTTCAAAACACTGTGTGATGAGATTGCCCACGCATGTCTGTCTAATTTGCCTTTTACGGCTAATCGGCGGGTCTTAAACACAATAGGTAAAAACCTGATAATAAAAAATATACGGGAGTTTTTAATTAGTCTGTTAGAGAATCTCCTTTTGATGTCGGAAGGGGTGAAATATGTATCGGATGGAAAAAGACTTTTCATGAAAATGGATTTTCAATCTAGAATATAGCTTTGCAAGTTATTAAAAAAATAATTCTTTTTCACAATATTCAGAAGCTACAGTTGAAGCTGATATTTTATTCCTATAATATGATGCAATTTATCTTTATTATAATAATCCTGCAGGAAATAGAATATTTCCAGCTCGTTGTTCTTCTTAAATCCGTATTCTACACCAATTTCATACCTGCCTTTATAAACTGATTTTTCATCACTTTTCTGGAACAATTCCCATGAAATATGTGGATTAAACTTAAATTTCCTAATATCGTATTTAGCCTGAAGGCGGTACCGGTAATAGGATTTATTATTTCCTGTTTCTCCGGCAAAGTCAGTATAATTTGCATATCTTAAACGGAGCCCCAGTTCAAGGCGGTTAATTTCATATTCTGGTTCCGCATCAAATGCAAACCTGTGGAGATATTCAGGGTCATCGTTGGTATAATCCCCGATAAAACGGTAATATCCACTAAGTTTCAGAAACTTAAAAGCTTTATATCTTAGTCCTCCCTGCATGATAAGTTCGCTGAATTCCAAAAAGTTAGCGAATCTTATCTCAGGATTGATCTCAAGATACAACTTTGGTAACAGATCAAATTGAAGCTCAAATTCAAATCGTTCGTAAGTTTTTGGTTGCTGGGCGTATAATAATGTTCCTGAAAACAGAAGTAACAAAAAAGCTCCTGTGCGTGCAGTAATACGGGAAAACTTATTCATTATATTTCAATTTGAAGCTTTCTGAAGAAAAATGCAATTTAATTAAAATTTACTTTTTGCATGCAATTCTATAATATTGAATTAAAATTCAAATCAATTTACTATTTTGTAGAAAATTTATACGTATCATGAAAACAAAACACTTCTTCTCGATAAAATTCATCTTTTTATTTACGATTATTATCTGTTGGGTTGGTGTATATTACAGTTTCGGGTTACCCCAACAAGAAAAACACCTGGATAAGATAGAAGTATCCGGACACGAACAGGAGGTTGTTCAGCAACAAGAGCATTCTAATGGGATTGCTGAAGAGCATTCTGAAGAGCATAAGAGCAATCTGTCACCCCTGTTTTTTGTGATCCTTGCGTTGATAATTGGTGCTGCTACACGGCAGGGATTAAGAAAAAGTCCATTGCCTTTTACTGTTAGCTTACTTCTTATTGGCATAGGGCTTGGCATTGCAGCACGCATTGGTTGGTTTGACACATGGTCTGTCGGATCGGTTCATGTTAATGTTAAGTTTTTAAGCAATGCAGTGGAATGGGCGGGTAACATTGATCCGCATGTTATCCTTTTTGTGTTTTTGCCTACATTGATCTTTGAAGCTGCATTTGCAATGGATGTTCATACATTCAAAAAATCAGTTGGTAATGCTTCAATACTTGCTATCCCCGGTATTATTATTGCCATGTTATTGACAGGAGCCCTTGCTATAGGAATTGATATGGTAGGTATAGGATTATCAGGATGGGGTTGGCCAATAGCACTTATGTTCGGTGCTGTAATAAGTGCTACAGATCCTGTGGCAGTAGTATCTCTTCTGAAAGACCTGGGAGCAAGCAAGAAACTCGGAACTCTTATCGAAGGAGAATCATTGCTTAATGATGGTACGGCTATAGTTCTGTTCATGGTTTTTTTAGTAGGTATAACAGGTGAAGTTGCAGCAAATTCACCTATAATTGAGTTTTTTAGAGTAGCGTTAGGAGGTATCCTGGTTGGTGTTGTTATAGGTGGTATTACTATTAACTGGGTCAGGAGGGTGTTTAATGATGCCATGGTTGAGATTAGTGTGATCATTGCAGCTGCATATATGACTTTTTATGTCTGTGAACATTTTTTCCATGTTTCAGGTGTACTTGGTTTGGTAACACTGGGACTGGCAATGGCAAGTATAGGGCGGACAAGAATAAGCCCGGAGGTAGAACATTTTCTTCATGAGTTTTGGGAACTTGCGGCTTTTATTGCAAATACCCTTATTTTCCTGATTGTTGGTGTGGTTATTGCCCTTAGAGTGGTTTTTACCGGTAAAGATTTTCTAATTCTTGGAATAATTTATGTTGGAATACACATCATACGGGCTGTTATAATAGCTATGTTTTTCCCAATGATGAAACGAACAGGGTATGGGTTATCTAAAAAAGACTCATATATATTATGGTGGGGAGCACTTCGTGGAGCTGTAGGGCTGGCACTTGCACTTATTGTTGCGAACGAGAATGCTATCCCGGAAGAGATCAGGAATCAATTCCTTTTTCTAACAGCCGGAATTGTTACTCTTACATTGCTTGTAAATGCAACAACTATAGGATTTCTCGTTGACAAGTTGGGTATGACGAAAATTTCTCCTGCAAAGGCCTTAATGCTGTCAAATGCTAACCAATACCTGCGACAGAGTACGGAAAATACAATTGAAAAGTTGAAAGAGGACAGGTTTATGAGCAAGGCTAACTGGAAAGCGGTAAAGGGTTATTTGCCATTAGAGGAAGAGAAGTATGATGAACAGGATATGGAAATTGAGACAATTGCTGAAACCCGCAGACGTGTATTGGAAAAAGAGAAAAGTGCCTACTGGCACCAGTTCAGGGATGGATTGCTGGGACCTGTTTCTGTCAGAAGACTATCAGATGGCATCAGTGATATACTGGACGCCGGTGGGATGATCTCACTCTCTGACAGAAAAGATCTGGAGGAGTCCTGGAAAACCCCGAAATTGCTTAATAAAATGCAATCACTTCCGTTAATTGGAAAATTTGCTGAACGGGCATTTTTTGAACGGCTTGCCATTAGTTATGACAGTGCCAGGGGGTTTGTTGAAGCACAGGAAGAGGCATTGAAACTTATCGAAAGCATAGAAAGACAATTAAAATCAGATTCTTCAGATAAAAACAAGAAGGAGGAAGAAGAAACACTCGCAATTATTGAAGAGGAAATCAATGAAAATAGAATACATGGACAAACATTCCTGCGAAACCTGAGAAAAAGTTTCCCGGAAATATACACCGCCGTAGCTACCCGTCAGGCAATACGGTCTATGCTGAATTATGAAAGAAGGACTGTTGAACGATTGCAGAAAAATGGCAGGCTGGAAGGTGATGAGGCAAATAAAATGATTTCTAAAATTGAAGAAAGGATGAAGAGATTGATGGATTCGCCTCCGTCAGTTGATTTACCTGATGCAATTGAGTTATTGAAAGATGTTAAATGGTTGCAGGGGCTTGACCCGACTACTCTGGACATGATTGTCAATCTTTTCCAGACTAAAGTCTATTCGGTTGGAGATAAAATAATCAAAGAAAGAGGACATAGTGATGGGTTTTACTTTATAGCACGTGGTACGGTAAAGGTAACTCATAAGGTAAAAGTATTGGATGTTCTTAGTCATGGAAGTTTTATTGGTGAAATGGCAGGCTTAACAGGTTTGCCCAGAACGGCTGAAGTTAGTGCAGAATCTCCTGTAACTGTACTCTGGATGTCCTCCAATAATATGAGGGAGATAATGCAGGAGTCACCAATATTGGCAAAACGGCTTTGGAGAATTGGTGGGTTCCGTCTTGCTGAAAACCTGCTGCGGGATGTTGAACCTTATAGCTACTGGCGACAATCACAATTAAGAGACCTTTTGGAAAAGGGGAATGTAGTTAATCCTGAGAAAGAAAAGGATGTCGTACTAAAAGATAAGTTAGTGATACTATTAACCGGGAAAGCAATACCTCTTGATAAAGAGAAAAAAACATATGTAGGACCTGCACTTATTGAGAATGCCGACCAGGTAGAATTCGGGAAAAATTGTATGATATTTGTTTGTTAACCCAACCTGAACTCGGGTTGCGAGTATATTATGTCCTGATTACAAGGCAACCGGCGATCATATCATGCAGAGCCTGTTTTTTCTCGGTAAGTCCGGCAAGTATATAACCTATCATCATTATCATGCCGGATATGATCTTTCCAAAATAGCGTCCTGTTGCTCTTCCGAAAGACACCTTATTTCCTTCCATATCAGTAACTTTCAATCCAAGCGCCATCTTGCCCAATGTTGCCTGTTGTTTTGACGATTCCATCAGGGCAAAGTAAAGCCAGCTAACAGCTGTTAATGTAATGGTAAGCAATAGCACTATTCCTACAATGCCTGCTATACCCAGAAATGTTTTCTCCTCACATTTATCCATATCGGAAAGAGCGATACCGGAGAAGATAATAGTTCCGATAAAGGGTAATGAGATAACAAACCCTATCGCACTCATGATGATATCATCAATAAGATAAGCGACGAAGCGTAACCAGAAACCGGCATATTTTACCTGGCCGGTGTTTTCAGATTCAAGTACTTCCATAATAGTTTATTTTTGTTTGGACTAAAATTACAAAAAATATTTAAAAGTATATCTTATATTGCATTACCGGGAAAAATCCAAGTTGATATACGAGTTTTACTGCCTGAGTCTCAGAATCATAAAACTGCATAAGTGGATTTTTATGATTAGTAACATTTTCAATATACAACATCCATTCCTGTGCTACTTTTTTTGAGTTATTTCTGTAGCCGAGTTTAATATTAGCTTTTAAATAGCTTGAGAATTTTTTACTAAACGCTACGTTTTCTTTATAAATCATATCATAGTAAAAATCACTATTCTGGGCTATTGTCGCTTCTAAATCTACAGGAGTATAACGTCTTCCTCCTGCCCAGGTAACTGTCAGATCAAAAAACAATACCGATCGGCTGTTAAGATTGAATTCTTTTCCAACCAGTGAATTGAACACAAAATTTCCATTAAATGCAGTATTTCTTTCAATTCCATCACTGCCCGTGTACTTTGATTCAAACAATGAAAGGGTGAACAAATAATAATAATTATTACTGAAGAATTTCTCCAGGGTAAACTCAAGGCCATAATTTTTCCCTGTTCCATTATTCACAAGGCTGTCTGACGTTTCAACTCCAAAAGAGGCACCTGTGTTTAGCATACTGTATGTGCTTTCTTTCACTTCAACAGGAACATCAAACAATTTTTGGTAATACGTTTCGGCTTTCAGTCTTAAGTTTTCATTAATGATATAATCGAACCCAAGAATAACATGATGCGCTTTTGTTGTACCGAGATCGGAATTTGTTTGAACATATGAATTGTCAGATAATTGAGTTTCCCGAAAAATAGCAGGTAGTTGCTGTATTCTGTTGTGAAAACCGTACCCAGTATTTAATTTCATGGCATCATTAAGCTTCCATTGCATGCCAAACCTGGGCTCAACAGATAACTGTCCATTTTGATCAAAGTACATTACATGAACTCCCGGAGTTATATGAAATCTGTCATTGAATTTATATAACCACTGATTATACAACCTGTATAAAAACACTCCATCAGAAAGAGTCTTCTTGATATTTGTAAGATATCGGTAGTCATTAATTGAAGAAAAATAGACTTTCGAGTTTAGATCAAACCCCATACGGTCAATTGTTGCGCCTGTTATGAAGGATAATTGTGAGTTGATCTTCCTGTTAAGTAAAAAATTATACGACAGCTTTATTACTGAAGACTGATCGCTGTAAAACTTAAATGGGTTATTGTCAATATCCAGTGTGTCAAGCTGTGTCCATCCCTTCTCATATAATAAAGAAATTGTGTGCTTTGAATAGGTTTTTGGATTATGTACCTGCGAATATGATATAGCACTAAAACCCAGATCAGATCCGTTATATATATCCTGATCGCCAGGTGAATAGATATTATCACCTTCCTGGTCGGATGCTTTAATTGCAATATGGCTGGTCCCTCCCAATCCAAAAAAAGAAATTTTCCCTTTCTTCAAAGGAAATACAAGTTTATATGCAATATCCTGGTAATAGGGGATACCACCTCCTGTACCGATATCTAATCCAAGATCTTTCATTAATCCTAAGGTGGAGTACCGGTAGTTGATAATAAATGAACTTCTGTTCATTTTATTGAATGGACCTTCAGCCCCAAGTTCAAATCCATTAAATCCAACCTGTCCGAGAAACTCATATTTTTCATTATTACCTGATTTTAATTTCAGGTCAAACACCCCTGACAAGGCGTTTCCATATTGTGCGGGAAAGGCTCCTGTAAAAAAATCGGAGTTTCTGAGGTTGTGATTATTGAGCATCCCGACAGGTCCTCCGGTTGTTCCCTGTTGGGCAAAATGATTCGGGTTTCCTATATCGACTCCCTCAAGTTTCCATAACAAACCCGAGGGGCTATTCCCTCGGATAATTATATCGTTTCTTTGGTCGTTAGCACCAGATACTCCGGCGTAGTTCATTGCCATTCTTGCAACATCACCACGACTACCGGCGTATTTTTCGGTTTCTTCTATAGTGAAGGCGCGGGCACTTATAGTTGCCATTTTATTTATAGGTTGTTCCTTCGATTTATGGGCAACCACAACAACTTCTTCTGCAGTGAAAGCTTTTTCCTCTAACTCGATATAGAGATTTACTTCTTTCGCGGAAGTTACAATCAGGTTATTAATAGTGATGGATTCATATCCAAGGAATCTGATCTGAATGGTTCTTCTGCCTATTGTTACATTCTCAAGCCGGAAATTTCCATTTCCATCTGATGATGTTCCGGTAGTAGATTCACTGTCTAATAAAACAATTGTTGCTCCGGGAAGGGGGCTTTTTGATAGTTTGTCCACTACAACACCACGAATTGTTTGAGTAAGTTGCTCCTGGGCAAAGAGATTCCCTGGAATGATTATCCAAAACAGCAAAAATAAGAATACTAATCTTCTATTAATCATGGCAATAAAATAATAATCAAATATGCATAAAAAACCCTGTTTTTTAGATATTATTTTTTTAGATTTGATCTATATCATTTTTTTGTGTATGTGTGTATGACAATTAGGGATAAAGATTCTGATGCTGCTATTGCATCTAAGTTAATAAACCAAACAAACCGCCACCTGTTTTTAACCGGAAAAGCCGGAACAGGAAAAACAACTTTCCTGAAGTATATTTCTGAGTGTACTCATAAAAATTCCATTGTTGCTGCTCCCACGGGTATTGCAGCAATAAATGCAGGTGGGGTTACACTCCATTCTCTTTTTCAATTACCTTTCGGATCGTTTATTCCTTCCAATGACCGGATGAAGGAATACAATATCACAACACAGATCAATACACCACAATCCCTTATCAAGGATCTTAAAATGAACAGTTCGAAGCGGAAAATGCTAAAAGAGCTGGAGCTTCTGATCATTGATGAAGTAAGTATGGTGCGTGCCGATTTGCTTGATGCCATTGATGTTGTCCTGCGTCATATTAAGAGACGAAAAAACAGGTCTTTTGGAGGTGTCCAATTGTTACTTATAGGTGACTTGTTGCAATTGCCACCTGTGGTAAAAGAAGAGGAATGGAATTATCTTAATCCATATTATCCCGGGATTTATTTTTTTAACGCAAAAGCCCTACAACAAAATAAACCCTTACACATTGAGTTAAATAAAATCTACCGTCAATCAGACAAAATCTTTATTTCTTTACTTAACAACCTGCGGGATAATTCTCTTTCGAAGGAAGATATTGAGTTGTTAAACAAGCATTATAAACCCTCGTTCAAACCTAATAGAGATGATGGTTATATATTTTTAACCACTCATAATCGTAAAGCTGACGAGATAAACGGACAATCTTTAAAAGACCTGCCGGGAAAAGTATTTAATTATGATGCGGAAATTGATGGTGATTTTAATGAATACCTTTTTCCTGTTGAGTTCAAACTGGAGCTTAAAAAGGGAGCACAGGTTATGTTCATCAAAAATGACTATTCCGGGGAACAACGATATTTTAACGGGAAAATAGGAATAGTTAGTTATTTGTCTTCCGACAGGATTGAAGTTAGTTTTAATGATGGGGCACCACCTGCAACGGTAGAACATTATATTTGGGAAAATAAGAAATATAGTCTCAATAAAGGGACAAACGAGATAGAAGAAAATATTAAAGGCACGTTTTCACATTATCCTATAAAACTGGCATGGGCAATAACTGTTCATAAAAGCCAGGGATTAACGTTTAAAAAAGCTATTATTGATGTTTCCAGAGCCTTTGCCCCGGGACAGATATATGTTGCCCTCTCACGCCTTGTCTCCCTGGATGGTTTAGTGCTTACAGGACCGGTTCCGTTATCCGGACTGGAACAGGATGGGGCACTTATAGGTTTCTTAAAAGGGAAAGAAACTCCGGATGTATTAGAAGAAGTATTAAAAGAAGAAACACCTCATTTTGTCGCAGATGCTGTTTTTAAAGCCTTTGATTTCAACCTATTATGTAATTCGGTTAAATATCATGCTGAAAGTTATACTAAAGATGATAAAAAGTCGATAAAACAACAATATAAAAACTGGGCAAGGGAACTACAGACTGAATTAATACCTTTAAAAGAGGTTGCTGACAAATTTACGGGTCAACTCAGCCAGATAATTGGCACACAGTATTCAGGTTATCTTTTAGTTTTAAGTGATAGGGTGAAAGCGGCTAAGGATTATTTTGAACCATTACTGAAAAATAATTCATTACGCATTTTTAACCAGATAAACAACTTAAGAAAACAAAAAAGAATAAAAGCCTATCTGAATGAACTAAGAGATATTGAATTGCTTTTTTTCAAACAACTTCAGGCGATGTATAAATCTGAAGCTCTGATAAATTCAGCCATAAATGGCACTGAACTTTTAAAGGAAAATCTGCTGAATTCCACTCTTTATAAAGAGCGAAAAAGCTTAATTCAGGAGGAAAATGTGACAACATTAAAAAAAGATTATTCTAAGAATTATAAAAGAGCACAAAAAAAGAGCAAAAATGAAAAAGGTCCTGATACAAAAGAGGTAAGCTATAACCTGTTCAAGGAAGGAAAAACAATTAAAGAAATTGCTGCGGAACGATCATTCGTGATAACCACCATCGAAGGACATCTGGCTCATTATGTAGCAAAAGGACTTATTGATATTTCACGTTTTGTTGATAAAAATAAAGTGCAACAGGTTATTGAAGCGTCCCAAAAACTGGAAACAACAAATCTCGGACCAATAAAAAAATATCTCGGTAATGAATTTTCCTACAGCGATCTTCGTTTTGCTATGGCTAGCTATCACCGGGATCAGTCAAAAAGAGATGAGAGATGAGTAGTAAGTTGTTTTTTTGCTTCTTCACTCACTTCTCATTTCTCATCTCTTTTCGTTCTATCGTTCTATCGTCCCTTCGTTCTATCGTTCTTTACTCCTCGTATTCGGGCTCCATTACTTTACCTATAAAAATTATGGTGTTTGTGTATTTTTCTTTTATAACAAAAATAAAGGGTTGATTGACAAAAAAAGAGGTTTCTTGTATTGCAGATCGGATTATTTCAACCATTGTAACGGCTGCTGCTTCCGTACCTTCTTCGTTCACTTCTATAAAAGTTTTATGTATCACCCTGGAAATATACAATTCCCCGGTTGGATTTATTTTTGAAAAATCAGCATCAGATGAGTCAAAAGCAATTCCCATACCCATATTGATCAGCTCATTATTTAGTGAATCTTTATACTCGAATTTAAATTTGGGTAAATGTATCTGTACTTTCTCTGCTTCGTAAAACTTGCTTAACCACCTGTTCCAGTTTTCATTGCTTAATTCGTCAATAATATCATTCAGTGTTTTATTATTTTGGGGAAGCAGAATAATCATGCTGTAATTACCAGCTCCATATGGCATTTCAACCGCCTGCATAATATCGTTTGAGAGATAATTAAATGATCCTTCCTGAACCATCATGGGAACATCCTTAGTTGTTCCGTCGCTTAAATAGAAGGGCTTTTCTTCAGTGTCGGATTCATTAAACTCATAGTTCCATATTCCTTTGAAATATATTGCATTAATGAGATACATGACCGCATCACGAGGAATTTCATCAAGGATCTCCATGATCTTATCATTTGTTTTATTGGCAACCCAGCTATTAATAGTATTAACGGCATCAGGATCATTAAAATCCAGGGGTGAGACCTCAGCATTAAAGTAGTTTTGATTAACATCTAAAAAATCTTGTTCCAC
>JAGGXD010000173.1 GCA_021163295.1 Bacteroidales bacterium | reverse complement strand
CACTTAACCCTAAATTAACTTGAATGGTAATAATCGCACTCATAAAAAATAAACCGATTCAATTATATATATCCCGGTCAACGACTTTACACCTATTGATGGGTAAAATAAAAATTGATTTAAGAACAAGGAACGCCGATTAACGATTTACGAAGTGTTTGAAAATCTGAAATCTAAAATCGTTGATCCTTGTTCGATATTCAAAATATTCCAATATTGTGTCTGCTCCGAAAAGTCTTTTTAGCCACACCAAGACTCAAAGAACTCACCAAGTATAAAATATTGATATTCGTGAATTCGTGGCTTTTATTAATTAGAATATAAAAAGGTAATAAAAAAGGATAGAAAAAGGGGTTTTTTTCCAAATTGTTCTCTTAAAAATTTAAGCGCTGAATGTATCTGATTTTCGACAGTCTTTTTTGAGATATCCAGGCGTTTGGCAATTTCCATATTTGATAAACCTTTATGCCGGCTGAGCTGAAAAATTAATTTCCTTTTTTCAGGTAATTTTTCAATCGCTTTATTTGCCAGTTCCAGAAGATTATTGTATTCAATATCTGCAACCATTTTATTATGTGTCCCATCATAATCTTCCAGAAATTTATCAAGGTATTTTTTCTCCCTTGCCTTTTTCCTAAAATATTTGCGTATGGCATTATATGTAACCGTATATAAAAAAGCATTAAAGGAAAGATGCTCTTTCAATTCTTTTCGCTTGTTCCAAACCAAAAGGAAAACATCCTGTACCAACCCTTCAGCATCTTCCTTTGAACCAAGGTAACCTTTTGCAAAATAATAAAGCTTTTTACTGTATTTTGAAAAGAGTTTATCAAATGCAAACAGATCTCCTTTTTTCAAAGATTTCACAAGTCTATAATCGGCATTTTTCCCCTGGTCCATAAGAAAGTTAGGGCTTTAATAACTCAGATTTCGTATTCTTTAATTTATGAAAGATAAATAAAAAAACTTAGTAATTATTTTCCTTGTTTAAATTGGTGTTATAATTTACTTCTTTCTGGCTTCAAGATATGATTTTAGGAATTTTTCGTTCAACTCATCATTATCACCATATTTTTCCCGCAATTCTTCCAGTTTTTTATGCATATCTTTCCTTACATCAGCATAAGCCGGATCATCATAAATATTTTTCATTTCCGAAGGATCTTTTTCCAGGTCATACATCTCCCATTCATCAATATCATAATAAAAATGTATAAGTTTATAACGGTCGGTACGGACTCCATAATGCCGCTTCACCATATGAACAGATGGATATTCGTAATAAGTATAATACAAAGCATCCCGCCATTCATCCGATTTCCCGTTAACAATATTACGGAAGGATTCCCCCTGGATTGCTTCGGGAATATCTACCCCGGCATAATCAAGCAAAGTTGGAGCGAAATCAATATTTTGAATCAGCTTATCTACCTCAGATCCCGGTTTGATCTCTTTGGGATAACGAATAAGCAAAGGGGTACGGAACGATTCTTCGTACATAAATCGTTTATCAAACCAGCCATGTTCACCCAGGTAGAAACCCTGATCCGAAGTATAAACAACAATAGTATTTTCTGCCAATCCGTTTTCATCGAGGTAATCAAGCACCTCACCAACACCATCATCAACCGATTTAATACAACGCAGATAATCTTTGATATAACGGTTAAATTTCCAGATAGCAAGCTCTTTGCCTTCGAGTTTGGCAGCTTTCATAGCATCATTCTTTGGCTTATAAGCTGCAGTCCAGTCAGCTAATTGTTTTTCGTCAAATCGTTTTAATTGCCTTGATAAACCGGTTTCATTACCATCAGGATCAATAAACATTTTAAAATCGTGCCCCCACATTGCATGTTCGGCAACTCTCATCTCCTGGGTTTTTGCAGCTGTTCCTCTTCCTTCATAATCATCAAAATAATTGGCAGGCGGATCAAATGTTTTATCATCGTAAAGATTCAGGTATTCGGGAGCAGGCTGCCAGTTACGGTGTGGTGCTTTTTGTTGAAATAAAATACAGAAAGGTTTTGTTTTATCACGTGTTTTATCAAGCCATTCCAGAACAAAATCAGTTGTTATATCAGTAACATATCCGGGAAAACGTTTCTTTTCACCGTTAACAATAAAATCGGGATTGTAATAATTCCCCTGTCCGGGTAATACACTCCAGTAGTCAAATCCCTGGGGTGCACCTGCCAGGTGAATTTTACCAAATAATGCAGTCTGGTATCCGGCTTTCTGTAACATCTTCGCAAAGTTGGGCTGGTCCCAGTTAAAGGGATTCACATTATCCACCTTGCCATTAACATGACTGAATTTTCCTGTCAGCACAGTTGCCCGGCTGGGTGCACAAATAGAATTTGCAACAAAAGCTTTTTTGAATATTGCACCTTCCTGAGCAAGACGGTCGATATTAGGTGTTTTGTTTAAACCATAGCCATAGGCACTTATTGCCTGATATGCATGGTCATCACTCATAATATAAAGAATATTAGGCTTTTGGACTTCTTCTTTCTTTTGAGACCGGTTTGCACAACCAAAAGCAATAATCCCTGTAATTAAAATAGCAACAGATTTAATAAAATAACGCTTCATGATTTATAGGTTTTATATTAATAACTTACAAGTTTAATCTTCTTTCTTCTCACGATTTTCAAGCCTGTCCTCATCTCTTTCCTTGCTATCTTTTCTCATATCCTCAACATTATCCATAACCGGACTCTGCTCAACAGCCTCCCAGTTAAAATCTTCATCCATCGGGTCCATTGCTTTTTGCGGATCAAAGATCCTTTTATCAACCTCAACAGCATTGTATGGTGTGTAATCCGGTTCATTTGTAAAAAAGTCTCCCAGATCGCTTGCACTTGCATCATACTGGTTCAGGTACGGGAGATCCAGTATATGCCAGAATGTTTTAAAAATACTGCCAAAACTAAAATGAACATGACTTACATAATCACGTTTCACCCACGGTGAGATAACCATTAAAATACTGCGATGGGCATCAATATGATCTACCCCATTCTGAGCATCATCTTCAGTAATAATTATAGCCATATTTTTCCAGTAAGGCGTATGTGAAAGAAACTCCACAAGTCTTCCTACTGCAAGATCGTTATCAGCCATATAGCTTTCCCGGAAGGGATAGCCTTCTTCAGGTCTGTCACCTGCACCATGGTCGTTCGGTATAATTACTGTCAGTAAGGCAGGAAGCTCATCTTTTCCGTTAAGCCATTTTTCTGAGAATTCTTTGATAAACATATCAATACGAAACTGATCGGGAATTCCTGTGTTATATGTAGGATAGGTCTTTGATGTCCGCGTATATATTGGAGTTGGGACAGGAAAATTATACAGGTATCTGATACCTGTATATTTGTATTCGCTTGAATAGGATGACGGTTCAAACATAATTGAGAACCCAAAATTAAAAAAATCTATACCGTTCCGTTCAAGATGATCCCACATCGAACCGGCTTCATTATAATCTTCAGGGTAAATTGCCCCTGCAGAACCGGTAAAACCTAATGCTCCGCTGGTGCCCTCAACCTTAGAAAAAGACCTGTTCCCACCATAACTTGCAGGCACATTTGATTCAACCCATTCGTTGGGATAAGTATTCACAAGCCATCTGTGACCATCTGCCGAAACATCCGAATCAACATAAAAATTATCCCCTATGGCAAATTGTCCTGCAAGTTTCAAATGATTCACCATCACATCCGCATCAGAAACAGTATCTGTTCTGTCCCCGTTTGTAAATGTTGCAGAGTATCCGTACCTGGCAAGGTTTGGATCGCCTTCCGCTGTTTCAATCTGTCCCAACACCTCATCGTACGTCCTGTTTTCCTTTGATACAAAAACCAGGTATTTTATTGGTGATATTTTCTCTCCGGGATACAACGGTACAGGATTATTTTCTCTTTTATCATATTTATGATCATCCGGTTGTGAAAAACGAAAATTATTATCAACAACTTTCTTTGTCATGTTTATCAACTCTCTGTCAGAAGGAACATCTATAACCTCAACTGTTCCTTTCATCAGGTCGCCAATATAGCTTCCCTCCTCTCCCATAGTAAAATTACTACCACCATTCGGTCCGCTTCCATAACCCTTGGCATTGGTAACAATAATTTTCTTTCCATCTTGTGAAATTTTGAGTTTCGACGGGAACCATCCTGTCGGAATATGTCCTATTGTTTTCAGAGCTGGAATATCAACCACTGCAATTGCATTGATCCCGGATTCAGCTACATATAAACGCTTCTGATCAGGAGAGATCGCGAGTCCGAAAGGGATCTTTCCCCTCAAATGATCAATCCGCGGATCAAGATCAAGGTGAATAGTCTGCACAACAGTATCTGTTTTCGTGCTTATAACAGAAATATTATCATTATTACCATTGCTTACAAAAACACAGTTTTCAGTAGCTACGAGGGAGTTTGGACTGGAGCCTCCAACTGCAGGAATGTCTTCTACCATCTGACCTACAAGCCTGCCTGTTTTTATTTTTGATGTTACCTTCGGCTTGTCAGGGTTGGCAATATCCACAGTCCAGACAGAAAATGATTCAGGCACATTTGGTTCACCAAGACCAGGCACTTCATTTATATCATTCTTATATCCCTTTTCCGACTTTTCAGACAGGTATGCAGAAGCAGGAAATTTCAAAGCTGTTTCTTTCAGGTTATTTGGATCAATACCTTTAACGGGCTTATATTCATACATTCCCACATTGGCTACATAAGCCTCTTTTTCATCAGGAGAAAGTGCAATTCCAAACGGATATCTTCCTACCGGCACTGAATGTATAAGCTCTTTTTTCTCAGTATCAATAATAATCATCCTGAAATTAACCTGGTCCACACCATACAATGTCCCCCCGTCACTACTTAATACAAGATCCCCAATGTATCCTTTTGCATAAGCCGTATCATCTGCCATTACAGAACAGTCAATTGATCCCATTTCATCACCATTCTGAAGATCAAACATATAAACCTTATTCTCCTGACCACCGGCAACATACACAACTTTATTATCCGGCGAAATTGCCAGTCCCATGAAAACTGAAGCAAGAACACCTTTATCAGTTTGAGCCCCTGGGGGAATTTGTATAATCTCCGGTTCCTGATCCATAATATGTTTCAGGATAGTAATGGAAAGCGGGCTTGTTCCTGAATTTGCCGTTACTGCAATATTGCCATCACTACTCAGGGTTAGTCCGAAAGGATGCGGTGCAACAACAAAAGAGGTTCCTGCAGGTGTTATATACCTTCCATTTGGAATTACAGTAGTACCCTCTTTATTTATAGTACAAAATCCCGAACCTGCCGGAGGATTTGCGATCCATGCTCCCTGCTTGTTTTTGCAACCAAAAAATAACGTTATTAGTAATAAAAATAGTATTTTAGTGTATTTCATATTAATAAGTTTTAAGAGAATAAACTATGAAAATAATAAATAAAATTACAACTTTGTTAGTTGCATTACTATTAATGAATATTAATTTATTTTCACAAGTAAAAATGAATTCAGAAAACAATCAACAGATGAATAAAGAAAGCAAAATAGTTGAAAAGAACACGATAATAATGACAGTCCTTTATGATAATTATGTTTATAGCGAAGGAACAAAAAACGCATGGGGTTTTTCATGCTTTATTGAGGGAACAGAAAAGAATATCCTGTTTGACACCGGAGGAGAAGGTAAAGTGCTTATGCATAATATTGATAAGTTAAATATTAATCCTGAAAGTGTTGAGACAATAGTGATATCACATAACCACTGGGACCATACCGGAGGTCTTTTCACATTCCTCGAAAAGAAAAGCGGAATTCCTGTTTACCTGCCTCATTCATTTCCCGGAGAATTTATTGATAAAGTTAAAGACGCCGGGGCATCTGTAATTCT
>JAGGXD010000148.1 GCA_021163295.1 Bacteroidales bacterium | reverse complement strand
ATCCTTGTTTTCTGGCAATTGGAAGCTATTGCTGAGAAATTTGGTTTTACTCTGGATACCCCCATTGCCAAAATACCAAAAGAAGCACTTCATATTATACTGTATGGCTCTGAGGAACCATTTAAATTATCCAACACTCCCCTGGGAGTCTCATCAAATTATTTCCTTAGCTTTGAAGGGGTTGTAAACTATATTGGGAGTCTATACCAGAATGGAAATAATTCAAAAAACAGGAAAAGGTGGACTCATCAGTATATTAAACACTCAATTTGTACCGAATGTAAAGGGACACGGCTTAAAAAGGAGTCACGATATTATAAAATTTATGATAAAAACATTGCTGAACTCTCTGGGATGGATATTAGAGAGTTATCGCAATGGATTGACAATGTTGAAAACCATCTTACAGGACGGCAGAAAATAATTGCTTCAGAAATTCTAAAAGAGATCAGAACAAGATTATTCTTTCTGCTCGATGTTGGATTGGAATATCTTTCACTTGACAGAACAGCCAGGAGTCTTTCCGGAGGTGAAAGCCAGAGAATACGACTGGCGACACAGATTGGATCACAACTGGTTAATGTTCTTTATATACTTGACGAACCAAGTATAGGGCTTCATCAGCGTGATAATCATAAGCTCATAGAGGCGTTGAAAAAACTCAGGGATGCCGGCAATTCAATTATTGTTGTTGAACATGACAGGGAAATGATTGTATCAGCAGATCATGTAATAGATATGGGACCTTTTGCCGGTCGCCGGGGAGGTGAAATTGTTGCTGTTGGATCACCTGAAGATATACTGAAGAAAAATACACTTACTTCGGAATACCTTAAAAAAGTAAAAGAGATAAAAGTTCCCGAAATCCGTCGTGATGGTAAAGGTGTTTCTCTCAGGATAGATGGAGCAAGAGGGAATAATTTAAAGTCTATAACGGTGGATTTCCCAATAGGTAAATTTATTTGTGTGACAGGTGTTTCAGGGAGTGGTAAATCAAGCCTTGTGAATATGACCCTGCATCCTATTCTCTCAAAGCAGCTATACAGGTCGGGGAAAGACCCGCTACCCTATAATCATCTGGAGGGAGTTGAATTTATTGACAAGGTTATTGAAGTAAATCAATCACCTCTTGGCAGAACCCCCAGATCAAATCCTGCTACATATACAGGCCTGTTTTCCCTTATAAGGAAATTATTTGAACAAACACCGGAAGCAAAAATCAGGGGATACAAATCCGGACGGTTTTCCTTTAATGTTAAGGGTGGCAGGTGCGAAACATGCCAGGGTGCAGGAGTGATGAAAATTGAGATGAATTTCCTGCCGGATGTGCATGTGCATTGTAAAGATTGTAATGGTAAAAGATACAACAGGGAAACTCTTGAAGTTAAATATAAAGGTAAGTCTATTAGTGATGTATTGGATATGTCTATAAATCAAGCGGTTGTGTTTTTTGAGAATATTCCATCTATACGTCAGAAAATAAAAACCCTTCAGGATGTAGGTCTTGGTTATGTAAGGCTGGGACAACCATCAACCACTCTCTCCGGTGGAGAATCACAGAGGGTGAAATTAGCCACTGAGCTTTCGAAAAAAGATACCGAAAAAACACTATACATACTTGATGAACCTACAACGGGTCTCCATTTTGAAGATATCAGAGTATTACTTAAGGTACTGAATAGGCTTGTTGATAAGGGGAATACAATAATTGTAATTGAACATAATCTGGATGTGATCAAAATGGCCGACCATATAATTGATCTTGGTATTGGTGGGGGACAAAGAGGAGGTGAGGTAATTGCTGAAGGAACACCTGAAAAAATTGTCCATGTTAATAAAAGCTATACCGGACAATATTTGAAGGAAGTGTTAAATTCGTAATTTGTCAGGAAATTAATTTTGAAATAAAACTAAAATAAATTAGATCATGTCATCAAGTAATGAAGAAAAAATAAAACGTGCATTTAAGCAAAAAAACTGGAATGAAATAAAGACATCTGACTCATGGAAAGTATTCAAGATACTATCTGAATTTGTTGAGGGTTTTGAAAAAATGGCAAGAATAGGTCCATGTGTATCAATATTTGGTTCTGCAAGAACGCAACCTGATAATAAATACTTTAGGCTTTCAGAAGATATAGCATTCAAACTTACACAAAGAGGCTATGGGGTGATTACCGGAGGAGGACCGGGCATTATGGAGGCAGCAAACATGGGAGCTAAGAAAGGGAATGGCAAGTCGGTTGGTATTAATATAACCCTGCCTTTTGAACAGGAAGCAAATATATTTATTGATCCTGATAAGCTAATCACATTCGATCACTTTTTTGTCAGGAAAGTGATGTTTATGAAGTATGCACAGGGTTTTATAGTTCTTCCCGGAGGGTTTGGAACTTTTGATGAGCTTTTTGAAGCTATTACCCTTATCCAGACTGAGAAAATCGGGAAATTTCCAATTATCCTGGTTGGTTCATCTTACTGGGAAGGATTGATTAAATGGATAAAGAAAGTTGTGCTTGAACAGGAAAATAACGTTAGTCATAAAGACTTTGATCTTTTTCAGGTTGCAGATGAACCTGACGAAGTAGTGGATCTGATAGATAAATTCTATTCAAAGTACATGCTGAGTCCAAACTTTTAATTTGAATTAACTTAACCCGTAACTTGTAACCCTTAACATCTTAAACCTTTATTTATCTGATCTTTTTTCCCTGTCTATTTCCCTTTTGGCATCTTTTTGTTTTATATCTTCCCTTTTATCATATTCCCTCTTTCCTTTCGCCAGTGCTATTACAAGTTTTGCAAGTCCTCTTTCATTCAGGAATAGCCTTGTTGCAATAATAGTATTCCCCGATTCTTTTGTATTCCTTTCTAATTTATTTAGCTCCTTACGGTTAAGAAGCAGTTTCCTGGTTCTCTTCGGATCGTGATTGTAAAAAGAGCCAAACTTGTATTCAGAAATATGCAGACCAGTGACAAATAATTCATGGTTGATAAAATGGCAATATGAATCCACCAGACCGGCTTTGCCAAAACGGATCGATTTTATTTCGGTTCCGGTAAGGATAATACCGGCTGTATACTTCTCAATAAAGAAATAATCGAAAGAAGCCTTTTTGTTTTTTATGTTTATTAACTGATTCATATAGTTGCGCAAAGATAAAAAAACAGTACCAAAACCAGAAAAGGGGGGAAAGTTAATTTGTAAATTTGTGTAAATTTGAACAATGACAGGGAAAAGTAATATGATAACAATCCTCGGACCAACAGCATCGGGTAAAACGGCATTGGCTGCTAATGTAGCATGCCGGATGAACGGTGAAGTTATAAGTGCAGATTCAAGACAGGTCTACCGTAATATGGATATTGGAACAGGTAAAGACTATGATGATTACATTATTGAAGACAGGGAAGTTCCATGCCATCTTGTGGATATTTGTAATGCGGGTGAGAGATATTCTGTTTACAGGTATCAGAAGGATTTTCTGACTGTTTACAATGAAATTTCAGATAGAAATAAACTACCGGTACTGTGTGGTGGCACCGGAATGTATATTGAAAGTGTCCTTAAAGGATACAGATTACTAAAGGTGCCTGTGAATAAAAACCTGAGAGATAATCTGGAAAGAAAAACCATGAATGAAATGAAAAATATCCTGGAAGGATATGGAGATTTGCATAATATCACAGATGTAACACAAAGGAAAAGACTTGTAAGGGCAATTGAGATTGCAAAGTATTACTCTGACCATAATAATGAAGAAGAAGAATTCCCTGAAATTAATTCTCTTGTTGCAGGTATAAAGTTTGACAGGAATTCAAGAAGAAAAAGAATCTCTGACCGCTTGAAAGACAGGTTGAAAGGTGGTATGATAGAAGAGGTTAAAAGCTTGCTTGAATCAGGAGTCTCTGCTGAAACATTGATTTATTACGGTCTTGAATACAAATTTATCACATGGTATCTTCAGAAGAGGATCAGTTATGATGAAATGTTCAGTCAGCTTGAAACATCAATTCACAGGTTTGCCAAAAGGCAAATGACATGGTTTCGACGAATGGAAAGGAATGGTATTGAAATAAAGTGGCTGGATGGATATTTGCCTTTAAATGAAAAGGTTGAAAAAGTAATGGAATGGTATTCCGGATAACCTGGCTTATTCCCAGCACCAGCACCAGCACCTAGCACCCAGCACCCAGCACCCAGTCTATTTCATATACTTATCCAGCCATCCAAAAAACTCACGTTGCCAAAGAATACTGTTCCGGGGTTTTTGTACAAAATGTGTTTCTTCGGGGAAGAAGAGCAGTTTACTGGGAACTCCCCTGAGCTGAGCTGCATTAAAGGCCTGCAAACTTTCTGTATATGGGATCCTGAAATCATTGCCTCCGTTTATAATCATAATTGGAGTATCCCGGTTTTGAACAAATTTATGCGGGGAGGTGGCGTATGATTTTTGAGCAATAACATTTGCATCTCCCAGACGACCAAATTTCCACAGAATCTCGGGAGTTATTCGTCCGTTATTTATTTCTTCCTCAGTAAGTTGATTAGAGAAATCAGATTCTGTTTCATTTTGGTATATCGGTTCATTCTGATTACAGGCATAGCCAAAAATTACAAAATCCAGTAATAGAATTACAAGAATTTTTTTTAATTTTCTTATTTACTTATTTCTTTATTTATTTTACTCACTAACTCATCAACCAATTCCGGGTTATCTATTAGTATTTGTCTTACTCCTTCACGTCCCTGTCCTAATTTTGTATCTCCATAACTAAACCAGGAGCCACTTTTTTGTATAATATTATTATCAACACCAAGGTCAATTATTTCACCTGTTTTCGAAATACCTTCTCCATACATAATATCAAATTCAGCTTTTCGAAAAGGAGGTGCCACTTTGTTTTTAACAATTTTTACCCTGGTCCGGTTGCCAACTACTTCTTCTCCATCTTTTATTTGTCCAATTCTGCGAATATCAACTCTCATTGATGAATAAAACTTCAAAGCATTACCGCCGGTTGTTGTTTCCGGATTTCCGAACATAACACCAATTTTTTCTCTAAGTTGATTAATAAACATGCAGCATGTATTGGTTTTGCTGATATTAGCAGTTAGTTTTCTCAGTGCCTGAGACATAAGTCTTGCCTGTAAGCCCATCCTGGAATCGCCCATTTCTCCTTCAATTTCTGCTTTTGGTGTGAGAGCTGCTACCGAATCAATAACAACAATATCGATTGCTCCGGAACGAATCAGATGATCAGCGATCTCCAATGCCTGCTCACCGTTATCGGGTTGTGAGATAAGGAGGTTCTCAATATCGACTCCCAGTTTTTCTGCATAAAACCTGTCAAAAGCATGTTCAGCATCTATAAAAGCTGCAATACCACCCTTTTTTTGTGCTTCGGCAATAGCATGAAGAGCGAGTGTTGTTTTTCCCGATGCTTCAGGTCCGAATATTTCAGTTACTCTTCCTCTTGGGTATCCACCTACTCCCATTGCTCTATCCAGTGATATTGATCCTGATGAAATAGCAGGTACATCAATAATTGCATCATCACCTAATTTCATGATTGTGCCTTTACCAAAATTTTTTTCTATCTTATCAAGCGTAAGATTTAAAGCCTTTTGCTTTTCTTTATTGACGGGCTGTTCTTGTTTCTCGTTTTTTTCCATACTATAATATTTTAGTTTTAGTTTTGAGAATTTATGTAAAATTACGAAGTTTACAGAAATATACTTGCATTAATCATTGTACTTTTAATAAAACTTTTTAACAAGATAATAATGCTAAACAAAAAACAAATGAAAATTCAATATTTTTACCGGATCATTGTTTTGTTTTTGGTGTTCATTTTTACTGTACTCAATGTTACATCACAGAATCTTAAACCTGACGAAAAGCTAATTGAAGAAAAAGGGATTATCCATTTCAATGAAGGAGAATTTCCCAAAGCCCTGTTTTATTTTAATAAACTATTGGAAATATATCCAAGAGACCCGTTCTTTAATTATTATGCAGGTGTTTCGCATACTGAACTTGAGACTCAGCTTGATGAAGCAGTTTACCAGTTAAAAATAGCTTCTTTAAAAGATGTTCCTGATAATGTATATTTCTATTTGGGAAAAGCAAACCATGTTAGTGAAAAATATGATGATGCTCTGAATTATTATGAGAGGTATTTATCGATAGGTGATAAAAAAGAGATTGAAGAATTTCAGGTTCAAAGATTATTGCGGATGTGTCAATCAAAAATTAATCCGGAAGCCTCAGTATCAGAGGTTGAAAAAGTGAACAGGAGGTCCGGGGAAATCCCGGTTATGAGTAATGAGGCTGATAAGACCGGGGAAGAAGAAGCAATATCAGCAGACCGGCAGGAAATTACCGATTATGATGAACTCGTTGAAGAGGCATTGAAATGGCAGATTAAAGCTGATTCTGTAAGAAGACGATCGAATGAAAAACGACAATCTTTACCTCAGATATCAAGTCAGGGAGAACGTGAAAAAGTTGAGAAAGAAATTCTCCTGTGTGAAGAAGAAGCCTATGATTTCCAAACAAAAGCTGACGCTCTGTATTTGCGTGTAAAAGAGGTTGAACGGGAAATTTCAGGAAGACCAGAAACTGCTTTAAGTTCTTTCGAGCAAAATCTTAATCATATCGAAAGCCAGCAGTTTATTGAACATCTGGAGGAGGTGGATCCCTTTGAGGAGCAAAGAAATAATGATAAATTTTACAATACTAATGATTATAGAAATTTTTTTAGATCGCGGGACATTAGAATACTTAATGAAGGGGAAGGTTATATTAAAGAGGGTGATAATTGTATGAAAGATGTTTCTTCATTTCAGGCAGATCTTGAAAGAGAAAAGGTTAGGAATAGCAGTCTGACCAATACAAAAGACAAGAAAAAGAGTCAGAAAGAGATATTAAAGCTTGAGAGCAAGATTAAAAAGAAAGTCATTTTTGCTTCGAAATATTATCAGGAAGGTAATGCCATGAAATATATAGTTTTCAAGGATGTTCTGGCAGATTGGAATGCTGAAAATATTTCTGATGAGCTTCAAATGAATGCTTTGAAATTGCAGGAACAAGCAGATAGTAACATAGAAACAGCTATTGAGTTAACGGAAAAAGGGAATAGTTCTTCAAAGGAAGAAGAAAAATTCGATAACCTCCTGAAAGCAAATGCTTATGAATTGCTGGCTTTGCAGAATCAGAAGAAAACTTTTGATATATATGCAGATAAAATCCCTGTAAAGACCAAAGAAAAATTAGCAAGTATTCCGAAAGTTTCTGAGAAACCTGTTTCAATTGTTAAAGATACAGTGATTGCTGTCCCGGAAGAAAAGGAGAAACCTGTTTCAATTGTTAAAGATACAGCCCCCCCTCTTTTGGTGAATGAAGTTATTGAAGAACAACCTGTTTTATCCATTAAGGAAGAGCAGGAAAAGACAGTTGACGATAAGGAATTTTCCGGGAAATTGGTTTATAAGATACAGATATCAGCTTTTAGTAAACCGGTTCAACCTGATTATTTCAAAGGATTGCCATCTATAACTACTGAAAAGATCAGTAATTCAAATATTACACGTTACTTTACCGGATTGTTTAAAACACATGAAGCTGCCCAATCAGCATTAGGTAATGTGCGGAGTCGGGGTTTTCCCGATGCTTATATTGTTGTATATTTCGAAGGAAAAAAAGTTTCGTTGAACAGGGCGAAAAATCTGGAAAATAAATAATTAATAAATGATTTTAATACATTTGCAATAACCAGTTTTAATAAATTAGAAAATGTCAATAACTTTAATAATAATTCTTATTCTATTAGGTATTTTGTTGTTTATAATAGAATTCCTGCTTGTTCCGGGAATTACTGTGGCTGGTATTGGAGGAGCTATCCTGATTGTCGGGGGTGTAATTATGGCATATCATCATCATGGATCCACCGTCGGAAATTTCACGTTGCTCGGAACTGCACTACTTTCGTTCCTTACGGTTTTTATAGTACTGAAATCGGGAACATGGGAAAAAATTATGTTAAAAAAAGATATTTCCGGTAAAGTAAATGTTGTTGACCAGACAGGAACAGAGGTTAAGAGTGGAGAGGTAGGAAAAACAGTTACAAGATTAAATCCGATGGGGAAAGTAGTGATCAACGGGAATTATTTTGAAGCTCAGTCCCTTAATAAATATATTGATCAGAAAACGGATATTGAAGTAATAAAAGTATTAAGTAATAAACTTATTGTTAAATTAAAAAACTAATTATCATGGAAGGAATTGGAATGTATGTAGTAATAATTATCGGTGCCCTTATTTTATTGTGGCTTATCTTGTATTTGATCCCGGTAGGATTGTGGTTTCAGGCATTGGTATCAGGAGTTCGTATCTCACTTCTGCAGCTTGTATTTATGAGGTGGAGAAAAGTGCCACCTTCAATTATTGTAGGTGCAATGATTGAAGGGTGGAAGGCCGGTATTGAACTTGTTCGAGATGATCTTGAAGCTCATTTTCTTGCCGGAGGGCATGTGACCCAGGTAGTTCATGCACTTGTATCGGCATCAAAAGCTAATATTGATTTGCCTTTCCAGATGGCAACGGCAATTGATCTTGCCGGACGTGATGTGCTTGAGGCTGTTCAGATGTCAGTTAACCCTAAAGTAATCGATACACCGGCAGTTACAGCTGTTGCTAAGGACGGAATTCAGCTGGTTTCTAAAGCAAGGGTTACTGTGCGGGCAAATATTAAGCAATTGGTTGGTGGAGCAGGAGAGGAAACTGTGCTTGCAAGAGTAGGAGAAGGAATTGTGTCATCAATCGGGTCCTCCAGTTCACATAAAGCTGTTCTTGAAAATCCTGATTCAATATCAAGAGTAGTGCTGGAAAAGGGACTTGATTCCGGTACGGCATTTGAAATTCTTTCTATCGATATTGCAGATATCGATATTGGTAAAAATATCGGGGCAGTACTGCAAATGGACCAGGCTAATGCTGATAAGAATATTGCACAGGCAAAGGCAGAAGAGAGACGGGCAATGGCAGTTGCTGTTGAACAGGAAATGAAAGCTAAGGCTCAGGAAGCAAGAGCAAAAGTTATTGAAGCAGAAGTTCAAGTGCCGTTGGCTATTGCTGAAGCATTTAAAGTTGGAAACCTGGGGATTATGGATTACTATAAATTTAAAAACATCCAGGCTGATACATCAATGAGAGATTCTATCGCACAGCCGGGGAAAGGAAATACAAGCAACCCAAAGGATAAATAAACCGGCTCTATTTAGTCCGGGGTGATAACTTAATAAACTGCGAAATGAAAAAAAGCATTATTCTTATACTGTTTTTTATTGTTAGTAATAGTGTAATCTTTGCGCAGGGAGCTAATATGCACGAAATGGAAGTGATGGTTGGTGGTGGACCGAATATGTTTTTTTGTGATATTGGTGATGGAGGACTCGGACCAGTAGGTTTTATTGCAGCAAGATATTATGTTAATGATAATTTTATGGCAAGACTTAATTTAGCATTTACCATTGGGATTGATACTGATGAAGGTACTACAAATTTCGAAAGAGATTATAGTTTCAATACACCGATTCTCGAAAGCTCGGTTCTGGTCGATTACTTTTTTTATCGTTCCGATTTTATAGGAAGACAGGGTAAGAATGGACTTGTGTTAAATGTACCCAAATTGGGTTTATATGCCTTTACAGGAGCTGGAGCCATTTTTTTCAATCCAAGTCCGGAAGCGGGAAAAAATAACCATGATTTTGACGATAATTATAGCAAAATTTCCATGGTTGTTCCATTTGGCCTCGGTATGCAATATGGGATTGATAAAAAATGGGCTGTAAGTTTTGAAGTTGGCAGAAGATTTACACCGTCGGACTACCTGGATGGTTTTTCCTCTGAAGGTTCAACGAAAAATGACATGTACTATTTTGCCCTGATAAGTGTAAATTATAAATTTAAACCTTTTCTATGATTTCTTTTTATGTTACCTCTCAGAATAATATTATAGCAGTTGGATCGCAAATCAAACTTTCAGAGGAACAGGAAAAGAAAATTCAATGGTTATTTGACGGTGCCGGTGTGCTTGAAGGAACACTGGTTAATGGACCATTTGTAGGACCCAGGAAAGAGATGATAACTCCCTGGAGTACCAACGCGGTTGAGATTACACAAAATATGGGAGTTGATGGGATTGAACGGATAGAGGAATTCTTCAAAACGGAATCAGATAATCCCTCTTTCGATCCAATGTTACAGGCATATTACAAAAATCTTGATCAGTATTTATTTACGATTGAAAAATCACCAGATCCGGTAATTGAAATTGAGAATATTGCCGAATATAACAGGAAAGAAGGATTAGCTCTGAATATTGAAGAGATACAATACCTTGAGAGTTTGAGTAAAAGACTGGATCGTAAATTAACAGATAGTGAAGTATTTGGCTTTTCCCAGGTTAATTCAGAACATTGCAGGCATAAGATTTTTAACGGAGTGTTTATTATTGATGGGAAAGAAATGGAGTCTTCTCTTTTTCAACTCATTAAACGAACAACAAAGATAAATCCAAACAAAGTAGTTTCTGCTTACGTAGATAACTGTTCTTTCACTGAGGGCCCTGTTGTTGAACAATTTGCGCCGGAGAAACAGGATAAAGCATCATTCTTCAAAATACGGGATATTAAAACAGTCTTGTCACTTAAAGCTGAAACTCATAATTTTCCCACAACGGTTGAACCTGTCAATGGAGCATCTACCGGTACCGGTGGAGAAATCCGGGATAGGATAGGAGGCGGGAAAGCTGCAATACCTCTGGCAGGAACAGCTGTTTATATGACCGCCTATCCGCGTCTTGAAAAAACCCGGGAGTGGGAGAAAAAAATCACGGAAAGAAAATGGTTATACCAAACCCCCGAACAAATTCTGATCAAAGCATCTAACGGAGCAAGTGATTTTGGAAATAAGTTTGGTCAGCCTTTAATTTGTGGCAGCTTGTTAACATTTGAACATCAGGAGGATAATAAGAAATGGGGCTATGATAAAGTAGTAATGCTTGCAGGGGGTGTTGGTTTTGGGAATATTAAGGATAGTACGAAAGATATTCCTGAAAAAGGAGATCTGATAGTTCTTCTTGGCGGCGATAATTACCGGATTGGAATGGGAGGGGGCGCTGTCTCTTCTGTATCTACAGGTGAATATGAGAATGCAATTGAACTGAATGCAGTACAAAGAGCCAATCCTGAGATGCAAAAGAGAGTTTTCAATGCAATAAGAGCGCTTGCAGAATCATCAGTCAATACCATTGTTTCAATACATGATCATGGTGCCGGCGGACATCTTAACTGCTTATCGGAATTGGTGGAGAAGACAGGTGGTATTATACATATTAATAAACTTCCTGTGGGTGATCCGACTTTATCGGCAAAGGAAATCGTTGGGAATGAATCGCAGGAAAGAATGGGGCTGATTGTGAAGAAAAAAGATAT
>JAGGXD010000172.1 GCA_021163295.1 Bacteroidales bacterium | reverse complement strand
TGCATCATCACCTGAAATTATTTGAAAGTCAGGTGGAACATTCATAATGATCTGCATAATCTGGTCTATATTGCCGGATGCCTCTTTTACTGCAACAATATTTCTGACATCATTTGCAAGGCGAATGGTGGTATCGGCTTCAATATTAATACTTGTCCTACCGGGAACATTATAAATGATTACCGGAACAGGTGATGCACCGGCTATTGTTTTAAAATGAAAATATAAACCTTTCTGAGATGGTTTATTATAATAGGGTGCAACTGAAAGAATTCCATCAATTCCATCAAACTGGTTTTGGGTGATACAATCAACAATCTCCCTGGTACAGTTTCCTCCCATCCCAACAACAACCGGAACTCTGCCGTTATTGATCTCTAATACATGGTCAATAACAGCTTTTTTTTCATCTTTTGATTGAGTTACAGATTCTCCCGTAGTACCCAGAACAACAAGATAATCTATATTATTGTTAATAAGATGCTCAATAAGTCGCCCTAATGACTTGAAATCAATACTCGAATCATTTTTAAAAGGTGTTACTAAAGCAACACCGGTACCTCTGAATTTATCCATAAATTATAATTTATTGTATGGTTCTTTTTTGAGAATACGTTCTTAAATGTTTATAAAATCCGGGGACAATTCAGGCCGGTTGATCATCTCAAGATAATGTCTCGCCTGTTCAATAAAGTACTGCAGGTCTTTATCTTTGTTTATTTTAAGCATAAGGTCATAGTGGTTGTTGGGCTCATTGAATTTCCCGACTTTAAACCGCGACGGAGAGAGAGCTATTATGTAATTAAAAATATAATCATTATCAAGACTGAAATCGATTACTATATCAAATTTTTCCTTCAAGAATTTTTCAACCTCAGGATTAACTGGTTTTCTGTACCAGTTAATTGATTTTTTCAGGAAATATGAAAAGTTCTTTTTAAACAAATATTCATTTGGCACATCTTTATCATTTACATATCCAAGCACTTTTACTTCTATCCCTATGTTCTGTATATCTTTTACAAAGCCTGAAACTTGTCTGTAGTCATCTTGTTTGGTGGCATTGAAGACTATCCCAATTCTTTTTGCAGTTTTGAGATTATAGACCCTTTTTAATCGTCTTAATTGTTTTAATTTCTTTTTTAAAACATAATTGCCAACAATAAGCTGTATCTTTGAAAATGTATTCACAATGCAAGTTTAAAAAATTGTTGCTTCATTATTGCCATGTTGCCAATATTTTTTATTACTGAATCATTTTTAAGAAATCATCTTCGCTGATAATGGTAATGTTTAGTTTCCTTGCCTTTTCTCTTTTGCTGGGTCCCATATTATTTCCGGCAAGAAGATAATTGGTTTTGGATGATAGGGAACTCACATTCTTACCACCGTTTTTCTCAATTATTTCTTTAAGCTCATCTCTTGAATGATCTTCAAATGTACCCGAAATAACAATATTTAGTCCTTCCAGTTTTGAAGATCTCAATTCTTTTTCACCTTCGCTTAATTCAAATTTTAAACCATATTTTATAAGCCTGTTTATTATTTCGAGGTTTTCAGTTTTAGAAAAGAACTCTGTTATACTTTGAGCTATACGGGTTCCTATCTCGTTAATCTCAATCAATTCATCAAGACCGGCATTTCTAAGTGCTTCAATTGACTGGAAGTTGTTTGCCAGAGTTTTAGCTGCTGTTTCTCCTACATGCCTGATCCCTAAGCCGAAAAGAACCCTTGAAAAAGGTACATTTTTTGATTTTTCAAGGCCCTGAATAATGTTATCTGCTGATTTATTGGCAAACCGTTCTAATGGAATAAGTTGTTCTTTCTTTAGTTCATAAAGATCGGCAATGTTTTTGATAAAACCTTTTTCATACAAAAGATCAATAGTCTCTTCGCCCAATCCATCAATATCCATTACTTTACGACTAACAAAATGAATGATTTTTCCTTTGATCTGTGGTGGACAGCCTGTTTCGTTCGGACAATAGTGATGTGCTTCTCCTTCCTTCCTGCTTAATTGCCACCCGCAAACAGGGCATGCATTAATAAATTTGATGGCTGCACTTCCCGGTTCCCTTGATGATCTCTCAACTCCAATAATCTTTGGAATTATCTCACCTCCTTTTTCAATAAATACTGTATCACCGTTGTGCAGGTCAAGGAGTTTTATCTGGTCGTCATTATGCAGTGTGGCCCTTTTAACAGTAGTACCTGCAAGAAGAACAGGTTTTAGATTGGCAACGGGTGTAATTGCACCTGTACGTCCTACCTGGAAATCAACTGAAAGTAGCCGGGTAGTTACCTGTTCGGCTTTAAACTTATATGATATTGCCCAGCGTGGTGATTTTGCAGTGAAACCTAGCTGCTTTTGATTACGGTAAGAATTTACTTTCAGTACAACACCATCGATATTATAAGGGAGATCCTTTCGTTCAATATCCCATTTCATTATAAAATTGAATACTTCATTTATTCCTTTGCACTTTGTCATGTTAGGTGACACTTTGAAACCCCAGCTTTTTGCTTTTTCGAGGTCTTCAAAATGTGATCCGTAAGGTAGTTCATCTCCTAAAATGTGATACAGAAAACAGTCTAATGGCCGTTTTGCAACAACAGATGAGTTTAGCATTTTTAATGTACCTGCTGTAGCATTACGTGGGTTGGCAAATAGTGTGTCACCACTTTTTTCCCTTTCAGAATTAAGTTTGCTGAATCCCTCAACGGACATAAATATCTCTCCCCGAATCTCAAACAGTGGCGGGTAATTGTCACCTCTGAGGATAAGAGGGATGCTTCTAATGGTTTTAACATTTGCAGTAACATCATCACCGCGTACACCATCGCCTCGCGTAACGGCTTGTTTGAGCTTCCCATTTTCATATAGCAAATTAATTGCAGCACCGTCATATTTAAGTTCACAAACATATTCGAAATTGCTGCCAATAATTTTTTTCACACGTAAATCAAAATCGTTCAACTCATCCTGAGAGTATGTATTTCCTAATGAAAGCATAGGATACTTGTGCTCTTTTTGCACAAATCCCTGGTTTCTGTCATCACCAATTCTTTGAGTGGGTGAATTCTCATCGTAAAAATCCGGAAATCTTTTTTCTATTTCAATCAAATCATTCAGCATCATATCATACTCAAAATCGCTGATCTCAGGCTGCGATAATACATAATAGTTATAATTGTGCCTGTTAAGCTCTTTTCTGAGTTTGAAAATCCTTTCTTCTGCTTCCTTTTTGTTCATAAAATGACTTTTATCAAAAGAACTAATAAATCTATGAAAAAACTGTGAACCTTTCGGTAAGACTATTCACAATTTTTGAAATTTATTAACATTTTTTGTTCAACATCTAAAATTATCATACATTTGTTACAGTTGTGGTTCCGGATAATATCTTTTCAGATTATCCGGTGAAAAGGGAACCGGGTGATTCCTGTTGCAGGAAAAATCCCGGACAGTACCCGCTGCTGTGATCTCCTATGGATCTTAACTCTGAAAACCACTGTCACGAATTATCGGGACGGGAAGGTAGTCAGGATCCGGAGTAAGTCAGAAGACCTGCCTTAACTATTTCAATATTCATAATAGTCTTCGGGGAAAAAGACTGGAGAATCCACTGATCTTCCAATCCAAATTTCCGGTACGACTTGCGAATATTGGTTGTTAACAATCAATTTTTGTTGTGTATTATATGGTCGGCTTAGAACTTTAATCACTTTGCGTTACCTGGAAAAATATAAAAAGGAAATCCTGTTATTGGTTTTCCTGTCATTTACCATGTGTCCCTCTTTTTCTCAAAGTTTGAACGATACACTTGAGATAAAAGAGGTACGTATAAATTATAATAATGTATTATCCATGTCTGCTTATAAGAAAACTTATATCGATTCATTAATTGTAGCAGAATACTATACCAGGAACCTTTCTGATCTTTTAGCCGAGAACACTCCTCTTTTTATTAAAACTTATGGACAGGGTGGACTGGCAACATCATCCATCAGGGGAGCTGGTGCATCACATACAATAGTAACCTGGA
>JAGGXD010000097.1 GCA_021163295.1 Bacteroidales bacterium | reverse complement strand
GGGTTTCCGGGAAGTTGATTTTTACCAGGCAATAAGCTCATTAAATTTTTCTCGTTTCATATTTGATATTTTGTGTAAAGATACATAAATACAAAGGACATTATGTACTAAAAGCACATTTAATCAAAGGACTTTGTGTATATTAGAGGGAAGAGTTTGAGGTTTGGTAAACGAGGGAACGAGGGGACGAAGGGACGATGGAACGATAGAACGAAGGGACGATGGAACGATAGAACGAAGGGACGATGGAACGAAGGAACGAAGGAACGAAGGAACGAAAGAATAATAGGACGAAGGTACGAAGGAACGAAGGGAGGATAGTACGAAGGTGTGGGTATGTGACGTAAACCAGCCGGAACTACCGGACAATCATATCACAACAATCTGCTGAGCTGCGGCTTTAAAGAAATCTTTTGACCATATATCAAGGCTATTCGTATTATTAATAAATGGAGTAACTTCTTTACGGGCGGCATCAATATTAAAATTATCAATGTTTGCAAAAAGTAAATCTATAAGATAATCACGGGTTAGGGGAGTGGAACCGGTATAATGCCCCGATTGTCTCATACGTTTTTCTAGGTGTGTTATTTTAAGTTGTGGGTAGTGTGAAATATACCAGGCAAAATCATACCAATCACGACCTTTCACCCGGTTTTTCCACTTACGAAAAAGCAAAGCGTGCATTTTTCCTGCAAAAAGAGAGGGTAATGTATAGGAACGTACTGCAAATTGCACCGGGGAAAACAGGTACTTCATCTCAGTATCAAAATCCGAAGGCGGATTTGTGTCAATTTCCAGTTTTATTTTGATTACCGACTGTTTGTTAATTCCGGAAAGTATTTGATCTGAGGCATTAATCACAACAAGTTGATTAAAAGTATTTCCTTTAAGAAATGCCGATTCAATTGCACTATCTTTAGTTTTTTGTTTTGGTTCAAAAGTTACATCAAAACCAAAAGCGTTTAATTCTTTCTGCAAAGCAGAAGAATAAGTATCGAAACTGAATTTAGAAGATGGTGTTAATAGTGAAAAATCCAGATCTTCCGAAAAACGATCGAGTCCATAAAGGATGCGTAATGCTGTTCCTCCATAAAAAGCGATATGTTCAAAAAATTTAGCACGCCATAATCCAAGCAAAGCAAGGGATTGCAATAACTCTCGTAAAGCAGTTAACACAGCACCGGTAGTTTCCGGCATTGGAGAAGGCATCAGGTTTTTCAACAAATTATTCATTTCTTCTAATATCTTTTTTGCAAAAACTCCACCATCCAGGTTACCTTCCGTGTTGAATAGGCACGTACCAGATTGTTCATATTAAACTTATTATAGAACCTGGCAAGTGTAGCCTCATCAATACGCAGATCTTCAAAAAGATAATCAGCAAAAGATGCCTGGGATGTTGGTTGAAACCGTTTATCTGTCCATACTTTATCTGCTAAAGCTTTTATTGGCTCAGTGATCAGCCAATTTCCGGTATTGGATTTTTGAATTGTAGCACCGAAGCCAAAACGTTTTAGCGATAAATGTGTATAGGAAAATCTCCCCAGGGGTGTGTTGAAATTCCGGGAGCGTCCGGATGTAATCGAAGTAAGCACATAAGCACGTTCGGGAATTAACCCATACCAGGCTAATGCATAATTAATGCTGAGTATGGAAGGGCCATACACCAGGTTGGCAAGCATTTCCCGCGATATCGGCTGTCGCCGCCAAAGTTCACCAAAGACATAAAGTCCTTTTCGCACACGAATAATTTGCTCCTTCCGAAGAAGAGCAGAAACAACATCACGAGGTTTACGGTATTCCGCTAAAACATGTATCAACTGTGTATAATCAAAAACATCTTTTTCGATAAGTTGCCGTATGTGTTCGATCGCTCTCATTTATTAACAGCTATGTCCATTGTATTTGGACATAGGGTGCAAATATGGTGATTTATTTTGAAAAAAACAAGAAAAGTTGAAGAGGTGAGTGAAAAAAGCAGCAGGAAGAGGGCGGAAGGCAGTAGGCTGAGGGCAAAATGGAAGAGATGTTAAACAAGTTTATCAATATTGTACCTGGCAGCAAAGGAACGAGGGCACTATTTTCAACCTAAAAACAGTTGTCCGTATCCAATTTCAGAACATTTCGCTTCAGGTAAAACTCCAGTAAGGGGTCAGTCATAATATAAGCATTTTCGTCTGACGAAATAAGACCCTTCCCTTTTAGTTCATTAATAGCTCTTGAAATATTGAAGCCGTTCTTCTCACGTTTTGTGTACGGCTTACCTCCTGAAGAGATCATTTTAAGAATAACATACCTCAATTCCTTTTTTGATGAAATTTCATCCCACAGTTTTTCGATATAATTCTTTTCTGTAATGAGCATATCTTCAAGAACACTTAATATTTCAGGTTCACGCTGCAAATCTTTATACTGAAAGAAATATTCCTGAATAAAAAGCCGTATATAATAGGGATGTCCTTTTGTGAATATTACTGCTTTTGAAATATGATCATTGATAACCGGAATTTCAAGAGCTTTAAATTTTTCTTCTATGAAGGCTTTTGATACATCTGCCTGCAAGAATCCAGGTTCGACAATTCTTACCATTCTGTAAAACGGTGACTTATCAGAAACAAATAACCGGTCCATTGCCGATTCATAGCTACCTGTAAAAATATACACGGCATTTTTTTGATTTTGTATTACTGATCTGAATAGTTTCACAATATCTTCCCCATCCAGTTTATTAATATCACCAAATTCATCAAAAGCAAAGCAGTATTCTTTCTTATGTTTCACGGAAAAAGAGTCAATATAATCCAATGAATTCTTTAGCTGTTCCCATTCATTTTTATCCGGCTTTCCAAAACTCAGTATAAATTCTGCGTCCTGTATCTCATTCCTGAATTTAATGTTTTGCAGTATCTCCGCGAGATTACTCCTGAACTTATAAAATGCTTCATCCAGCTTTCTGTTTTTAAGAACCTGACTGGTTACCTCAAAGGACAATTGACTTATATCAGGTATTGTGAAGATATCAATATTACCGGTATAGAATCCATCCTTCTTCAAATGCTGAAGCACTTCAAGCAGAATAGATGTTTTCCCAAATCTTCTCGGTGCTATTAGCGCAACACTCTGCCCTGCTTTCAGGGTTTTCAAGATAAGGCTTATTTCTTTATCGCGACCAACCAGCTCATCTCCGGTAACAGGTTTACCT
>JAGGXD010000076.1 GCA_021163295.1 Bacteroidales bacterium | reverse complement strand
TCATTCAAAGAAAAATATTTTTGAAAAACCTAGGAGGAACTGAAAATGAACACAAAGCTAAATTTACTATTCATAATTATTTTTTCAGTAAGTATTACATTTAATTATGCAACCGAAAAAAACTCTTTCTTAAACAAAGGAACAGAAAAAGAAAACAGATACGAAAACACAAAAATATATACTGTATTTATGTCTCACGGAGGGCATTTCGGAACAGGAGGAGTTCCTGAATCACTTACTACAAATCAGGAGCTTTTACTTCAAATTCAAACTGAATGTAATGGAATAGATTTCATTGCAAGGGACATAACAACCCCCGGTATTTCTATCAAAAATGTTTATCATGAATTAGATAGTTTAAAAGAAGAAATAGGTGGTGTGCTCATAATTGGCGAGTTACATAGTGAATACAAATTGGCATTCACAGGATTGCCTACTATTTATGTATATAATCTTTTTGAGTGGATGAATGTTCCTCATAAACTTTTTACCACAGGAAAAGAAGAAGAAAGCATACTTGTGGGAGATACTGAATATAAAAGGGGGAAAATATTAACTGCCGAATTAGACAGAAGAAATGTTTGTTCCTCTTCTGTCAGAGAAAAAATGTTCGAAGACCTGGTATATAAAATTAAATTAATCCAAACTATCAGTAAGCTTAAGGAATCCAGAATATTAGTTGTAGCACCTTATCAATACATTGCCCAGGTAGATTACCAGGGAGACAGACAAAAAGCTTTCCCAAAAGATTATAATAACTTATATACCAATGCATTAAAAGACAAACTTGGCGTAGAACTCGTACAGGTGAATCCTGAAGAATTTTATAAAGCGTATAACGATGCCAGCAACAATGAGGCAGAAAAAATTGCAGAAAAATGGATTGAGAAGGCACAGTCTGTAACAGCTGCAAAATCAGAAATAATTCGAACAGCAAAAGCATATCTTGCTTTCGAAACGTTAAGAAAAAAGTATAATTGCAATGCGGTGTCAACTCATATGAGGTCACTTACCGGAAGCGGAAAAGTGAGTGATAGATTCTGGCCCGGATTAGGTCTGGAATGTGGTTTTAAGACAAGAGGCATACAGGCTATCTGTCAAAATTATCCAAATATATTAGTGACCCAACTTATAGGATATTTCCTTACCGGCAGACCAAGCATGCTTGGCGATCTTATGATAGATACACGGAACTCAGTTGCCATACTCACCCACTGTGGTGCACCAATTAATCCATATGGAGAAAATGGGAACCGGATTCCCTACAAAATAACTACTCATGCCGAAAGTCCGCTCAGAGATACTCAGGATCCTGGTTCTGCTACGGGATTACATATTGAATGGCCTGTTGGTGAACCTGTTACTTTCTGGAAGGTATATGTAATGCATAATAAAATTGAAGTTTTTACGGGCAAAACAGTTGATGGGCATCTTCTGTATAAAAACCTGGATGATATAATGTGCCGAACAAAATTAATAGCCAGGATTGAGGCAAAACCGGTGCAACAGCATTTTTCTCCTGATGAATACGGGATTCACAGGACAGCAACTCTTGGTGACCTAAGAGAGAAAATAAAAGATTTATCTATATTACTTGGGTTTGATGTTATGGAAACAGACAGGTAAAAATAAGTAAAAATCAAAACTTCTCATCATACCTGGTCCATAGCAGATCGCCCAGTTCCCATGCTTTTTTTACCACTTTTTCACCCCAGTCTATTGTATATTTTGTAAGATATTCTATTGCTTTTTTATGTTTTCCCGCTTCATATAATTCCAATGCTTTTTTCTCTATTTCTGCTTGTTTCGTGAATAATTCCTTTTGCAAAGGATCCCAGACCTCAACCACATCATATCGCATATCTCCCCATCGTTGTGCTGTAAGAGTGCCAAGACGGTTAAAAGCCCACCATGCCGATTCATGGTTAAAGCCATTTGGTCTTCCCGGAACTTTATAAGGACCAGGCATATCAGACACATTACAATAGACAGGAATATAGATTGATGTAGCTACATTATCCTGTGCCATCCATACAATTCCACCAACCGGATCAGGTAACCAGTTACGACACTGAATAATAGTTGCATACATTGTATACCAACGTGCAATAGTCCTTTCTCCACGCCAGTCCCAACCACCATTTATCCTGTGGAGTTTATTTTCGTCATACGGCATAAAAGGGTTAGCAAGCGGTGATATAACTGTTTTTCCATCTTCATTGGTAACTGTCATATTTTTTGTCATATCAAAAGGGGTGTCTTCGAAATAATCTTTAAATAGTGATACCAGTTTTTCAAGAGTTACAGGTTCATCCGGCTTAACTGAAAACGGATAATTTTCAGCCCTTGGATCAAGATTCAATGATGGTGCAAGAATATCGAAAACACGCCATTCTCTTCTACGTGAAGCAAAAGAAGTACGGCTCTCAGGGGCATAAGCATAGCAAAAACTAAATTCCTCATCTTCCGGTTTCCACCAGCCATTTTCTTTAGCTATCTCCAAAATGCTGTCTGAAGCCATAAAGTAATCCGGATCATTTAGGTCAATTTCTTTTATTGTACTGGCATTAGCGTTTACAGAAACATGTTCGTCAGGAACACGTTGTGCCACCCAAATTGCACCGACTTTTCCTTTTCCCGGACCAAGAATCTCAAGATGCCAGACTTCATCAGTATCTGCAATTGTTAGAGCTTCGCCTGAATCATTCCATCCATATTTTACAGTAAGTTTACCCGCCATTTTTATAGCCTCCCTGGCAGTTGTACACCTTTCAACCATCAATCTGCAAAGGCGCTGGCAATCAATTAATCCTGCATCAGATTGTAGTTCGCTCCTTCCACCAAAAGTAGATTCCCCGATGCCAAGCTGATGTTCGTTCATGCAGGGGTAGGCTGAATTTATGTAAGCATAGGTATGTTTAACCTGTGGTATTTCACCAATTTTATCATGCCTGTACATAGGCATTGCGCCGGAATCGTCAGAGACCCTTTTATACATAATTGAAAAACTTCCGGGCTCATGATCTTTTGCCGGAACAATATCTATCCATGAACGGGTACGATGTGAATCATCTGTATGAGATGTAAATACCGAACCGTCAGCAGAAGCAAGTTTTCCCACTGTGATGCTTGTACATCCATCAGGAAATCCTCCCTCCCAGTCCGGTTTATCCTGACTAATCACTTTGTTAGAGACAATAATTACAAAAAATAGTACCTGAATCACTAAAATTAACTGCTTAATTTTCATTTTTAAAACCTTTTTTGTATTTTTATTAAAAATATTGTACAAAATAGTAATTATTCAAATACAATTATCTTCTAAATGCTGATTAAAATAAAATCTTATACATAATTATAATCAGTATCCCGATTTTTCGATAGAAGTCAAATCGATCTTTTTCAACAAATGAAAGATTATGGATAAATTAGCTTATAAAAGGAAACTTATTGAAAAATGTCTGGAGCAGCAATATCAAAATGTGCTGAACGCGAAAAGTGCAATGGACGACATACAGGAAAGCGCTATAGATTATGGTCAACCTCAGGAGCATTATGATTCATATAAATCACAACTTCTTAGAAAAAGGGATGTATTTGCAAAACAATATGAACAAGCAAAGATTGAACGTAAATTACTGCAAAAAATTGATATTGAAAAGGTCTGTAAATTAGTGAGTTTCGGGGCTGTGGTAGAAACAGACGATCAGAAATTTATTGTTTGCATAAGTTTAGGTAAAATTATCTTCAATAATGAAACTATTTTTGGCATTTCTTCAAAAGTACCTCTATACAAGGTAATGGAAGGATTAGAAAAAGGTAATTCATTCGAATTTAACGGAAAGAAATATCAAATTAAAGATATTTACTAGAATTATTATTTCCCCTTTCTCCATCTCCAGACCCTGCTGATCCCATGAGATGTTCCAACGTTACGGGCAGGAAAAACTCCCTGGCTGGCTGCTCGAATATCTTCAATAGTGTAAAAAGCTTTAGAGTTGAAATTGTTGATTTGTTCAACAACAATAGGAGTATCATGTCTTTTGATTATAGAATAAATCACATGCACTTTTTTGCCTTTTCCTATCGCTTCAATTTCCGTTATTCCAAACCCCATTTCATGTAACTTTTTTATTAATTCTGAAGCATCTTTCTGAGTAATAATTTGAAGAACAATTAATCCCATTGCCAGTTTTTCCTCAACTTTCATTCCAACATAATTCCCAATGGCAAATCCTGCTGCATAAGCAATATAACAAACAGGATTGTTTAAATTTTGCATTATCTTGCCAATAGCTATTATCCAGATCAGTATTTCAAAAAAACCTAAAACCGGAGCAACTAATTTCTTGCCCTTTGAAATCATTATAATTCTTATTGTACCAATAGTAACATCGCATATTCTGGCTAAAAAAATCAATAATGGTAAAAGAAAATAAACATAAATATCTGTTTCGAAAAAATAAGCATCCATTTGTAAAACTTTGTTAATAAAAATTATTATAAAAAACCCAAAATCATTGTACAAAGTATTGTGTAGACATTTTTCAGGACGGGATACGGGACATCTTTCTCATCTCTCATTTCTCACCGCTCTCTTCCTCCAGTCAATATAGTTTATTACCAGAGAGATTACTAATGCAACTAAATATAAATATAGTGTCAGTGAATCAACAATATCCTGATTAAAACTCATACCGGTTATCCTGTCTGCAAGATATTTTATATAGGAAACTGGCAAGTTACTCACCCCCATCTTTTCCAGTATTCTGAAATGCCAGTCGGTTAAAGGGCAATATCCCAAACCATAAAACAATCCCAATCCTCCCCAGGATGCACCTGTTAATAACAATAGATAGAGGTTAGCTCTACGTGTTTTCTTCCATATCCAGCCAAAAAGATTAAAAAAAACTACGGAAGTATGAAAAACCACAAAGAATATGTCAATAACCCGGCACATAAAATAGTGCTTTAAATTAATTTACTCATTTTCTTCACAAAGACTGAATAAACAGATGAGATGATCAGCCAGAGAGTAAGTAGCATAACAATCAAAGAAAAAACAATCAATAATACATCATTATGTTCAATAAAACTGACAATATTATTGATCATTGACCAGACAGTAACAAATAATACTGCAATCATTGGAAGAAAAGTGTAGAGAATACTCTTTCCTTTTTGGTATAGATATACTGTAACTATCCCAAGAGCAAGTGCAGCTAATAACTGATTAAGGGAACCAAACAGGGGCCACAATATAAGTGCTCCTTCGGCAGCGGGTTTAGCTAATGTCATTAGTAACGCTGCAAGAACAACAATAAAAGTAGTAATATACCTGTTATCAAATGGCTTAATAACTTTACCCTTTCGTGATTTGAATATTTCCTGTAATGAAAGTCGTTGAATTCTTGTAGCTGAATCAAGTGTTGTATTGGCAAAACTAACTATGAACACTGCAATTATTGATTTACCCACTACTGCAGGCACACCATATGAAGATAGCAGATTAGCAGACCCAACAACAAAAGCCTCAAGCTTAGCACCAAGTCCTGATGCTGTTGACCACGACTGGTAGTGTTGATTAAAGGCATCCAGTCCGGTATAAACAATACCGTTTTTTTCCAGTCCCATTCCCAATCCGCCGGCAATTGCCATAAGCACCAGAACAGCCAGGATACTTTCCATAATCATACTTCCGTAGCCAATAATCAGAGTGTCTTTTTCCTTATTTACTTGTTTTACTGTGGTTCCCGAACTTGCAAGTGAATGAAACCCTGAAATTGCACCACAGGCAATAGTAATGAACAATAGTGGCATTAAACCGGGAATATCAGTATCTGCAGCATAGGCAGCAGAGTTAATAGCAGGTGCAGTAATTACAGGATGTGCAACAACTAATCCAATAAACAAAAGCCCCATAGAAATAATAAGCTGGTAAGAATTTATAAAATCACGTGGTTGTAATAATTTATGTACAGGAATAGTTGAAGCAAAATACACATATATAAACAGAATAAGTGTCCATGATGTAACTGAAGAACCAAGTACTGATGGTATTGTAATTGGTATAAAAGTACCGGCAATCACACTAATATACAGGAGCACAACAGCAATAATTGAATATACAAGATCATTTTTCCCTTTGTTAATTTCCCAGCCAAGCCAAACAGCGATAGGAATTTGCATCCACACCGGTAAAACTGACTCGGGATACATTACAAAAAGTAACCCTACAATCATTGCAAAGACTGATAATACAATGAAAAGCAGGAATTGCATAATAAACTGGAAAGCATAACGAGTTGCAGGGCTTATTATATCACCTGTCAGATCGCCAATTGTTTTACCCTGATTTC
>JAGGXD010000032.1 GCA_021163295.1 Bacteroidales bacterium | reverse complement strand
CACCCGAACAAATCCGCTGGAGCGAAAGTCTCAGCGGACTACAAGCCTGCGGCTTGAGCCCGCCAAGACTTCGCTCAGCTCCGCATTAGCGGTCAATAAACAATCCTCCTGCAAAAGAAGGAAATAATGAATACAAAATCAGAAAGAATAGTTATCAAAGTACCAGACGGTAAAATCTGTGATTATATTGATGGCAAATTCCGTAAAGATACACCTGAAGAGTATGTTCGTCAGACAATTGAAAAACGTTTAGTAAATGAACATAAGTATGATCCGAAACGAATAAAAATAGAATTTGGTCTTAAACTCGGTTCCCGTCGTCCCCGTGCAGACATTGTTATTTTTTCAAAAAATAGTCTTGAACTTACTCAGGACAATATTTGGTTAATTGTAGAATGTAAAAGTGAAAAAATAGCTCCCAAAAATAAAAAGGATGGCGTTGAACAACTTAAATCATATATGAGTGCTTCCCCCAATTGTGAATGGGGCATGTGGACTAATGGTAAATACAAGGAAGTATTAAGAAAAATAAAAATTGAGGGAAAATACGTATTCCAAGAATACAACGACATCCCCCCTGCTGACGGTTCATTGGAAGATGTTGACAGACCAAAGCGCAACAAACTGAAAAAAGCCTATGAAGATAATTTGCTGATGGTTTTTAAAATTTGTCATAACCATATTTATGTTACTGACGGACTTCAAAAACAACCTGCATTTTTTGAACTGCTAAAACTTATCTTTTGCAAAACCATTGATGAACAAAATGTTGGTAAACCCATTGAATTTTATGCAACATCAAAAGAACGCTCCAACCCTGACGGTCAATTGACTGTCAAAAACCGTATTGCAAAAATATTTGAAAAGGTCAAAAAACAGTTCCCGCAAATATTTGAATCAAACGATGAAATCAAATTACAACCTCGTTCTTTGGCGTGGATTGTATCTGAACTCCAACCTTACAGTTTGCTTGAAACTCATGTTGATGTAAAAGGAAAGGCGTATGAAGAGCTGGTCGGAGCCAATTTAAGGGGAGACAGGGGAGAATTTTTCACACCCAGAAATATCATGCGTATGGCCGTTGAAATGATAAACCCTAAACCTGATGAAAAAATTTGCGATACATCATGTGGGACAGGTGGTTTCTTGGTTATGGCAATGAACCATGTTATTGAACAATTAAAAATAGAAGTTGAAAAAGATTTTGGCAAACCGGAAAAAGAATGGACAGATTATGAAAAAGGGATTGTCAGAGATAGAATTAAGGAAATTGCCTCATCAAATTTTTATGGTTTTGACATAAATCCTGATTTAGTCAAAGCCACAAAAATGAATATGGTCATGAATAACGATGGTAGTGGCAATATATACCGTAATGATTCGCTATTACCCCCACATGAATGGCCTGTTGAATTAAAAAAACAATTAGCAGATGCCTTAAGCATTGAAGCAAATAGCATAAAAAATCAAAATTCAATAGAGTTTTTTGATGTAATTGTCACAAATCCGCCATTTGGAAGTAAAATACCTATCAAAGACAGCCATATTCTTGAGCAATTTAATATCGGTTATATTTGGAGAAATGAACAATATGATACCAGTCAGCACACAGGCTGGACAATTTCCTCTGACTTTCAATCATCTGTTCCCCCAGAACAGCTATTTATAGAAAGATGCTTCCAGTTTCTTAAACCTGGTGGGCGTTTAGCCATTGTTCTGCCCGATTCTATTTTGGGAAATCCAGGCCTTAGTTATATCCGTGAATGGCTGATTGCAAATACAAGAATAATCGCCAGTATTGATTTGCATGTTGATACTTTTCAACCAAGAAATGGAACGCAAACATCTATATTGATCTTTCAGAAAAAAACGAAAGTTGAGATCGAGAAAGAACAACGTACCAGAGAAATAAAGCCATATAATATTTTTATGGCAATGGTCGAAAAAGTCGGCCATGACAAACGTGGAAACACGCTCTTCAAACGAGATGAACATGGTAATGAAATTTGGGTGCCGGAAGAATCTAATGTGCTAAAAGTTGATAAAACTGCGGAAGGCGACATTACTGTCAAAACAGAAAGGAAGACGCGTATAATTGATGACCAAAGCCGTGAGGTTCCAAAAATTTTTAAGGAATGGAAAAAACAGGAGGGGATCGCGTGGTAGCACAGGCACAAATAAAACCCCAACTGATAAAAGAAAACCAGAAAAAAAAACCTCCTTTTAAGTGGACTACAGTTTCTATTCAAGAAGTGGTTAAAAAAGATTATCGCCTAGAGGCAAGTGTTTATGGCATTGAAGGCAGGCAAGTTAGAAAAGACTTAAAAAAATGCAAATGGGACATTGTTCTTTTTGGTGATGAATTTATTGAAAACGCTTTTTATCTTGGGCGTTTTAAAAGAATTTATGTTGATAAGACTAATGGTATTCAGTTTATTCTGCCATCCCAAATTACAGAAATATATCCAAAGGCAAATAAATATATTTCGCCAGAAACCAATATTGATATTAAAAGCACCCGTGTTAAAAAAGGGCAAATTCTTCTTACAAGGTCTGGAACAATAGGCGTTGTTTCGTATGTATCGAAAACACTTAAAGGTCAGTCTTTGTCTGATGATGTAATAAGAATAGAAACAAAAGAATATGCTGGATATATTTATGCCTTTCTCAAATCCAGAATGGGGAGGCTGTTAGTTGAAACCAATAATTACGGTGCAGTTATCAGTCATATTGAGCCTGAGCATCTGAACAATATCCCAATACCCAATCCACCGGCTATTCTAAAACAGCAAATTCATGATCTAATCGAGCAATCTTTTCAGTTGCGTGATGAATCCAATGATTTATTGGATGAAGCCCAAGCATTACTGAAAAAAGCCTTGCAACTTCCTGAAATAGAAAAGTTGCAAGCCAAAATGAAACAGTTTGACAAAAAAGCAGATGTACTAAATTATTCCCTGCCATTAAGTGAACTTAATAACCGCTTGGATGGTTCATATCATGTTCCAATTGTTAAGGCAATTGAGCGACATATTAACAAAACAGCAAAAGAAATCCTGAAAATTGGTGATAGGCAAATAAGCCAAGCAGTTATTTTACCGGGAAGGTTTAAAAGAATTTATGTTGAGGAAGGCAGTGGAATTACATTTTTTGGCGGCAAACAACTTTTTGAACTTGATCCGAGCAATAAAAAATATCTGTCGCTCATCCATCATGGTGACAGAATAAAAAACCAGCTAACACTTCATGAAAATATGACAATGATTACATGCAGCGGAACAATAGGGAAGGTTACAATTGTTCCAAAACATTGGGATGGCTGGACAGCTAATCAGCATATTATTCGTGTAATACCGGCAAATGATTATATTGCTGGCTATCTCTACGCATGGCTAAGTAGTGATTATGCTTATCCGCTAATAATACGGCAGACATACGGGGCAGTCGTTGATGAAATTAATGATAAACAGGTCTCAGAAATTTTTATCCCATTGTTGCAGGATACTAATGCTCAAAAAACAATAAATGATACGGTATTGCGGGCAAATAAAAAAAGAGCAAGAGCTTATGAATTAGAACAAGAAGCCCTGCAAATACTCAATGATAAAGTAATTTATGCAGTATAAAAATCCGCTAACAATGGCATACACTCTGACGCCAATCAGCGCGGCGATTTTTCCGAGTTTATCGGTTAATCCACCATTCTTGTTTTTTCCAAGTTAGTCGGTAAATCTGCTTGGCGCAGGTGATGCCGGTCGTTCGGGCGTGCTGCGCACGCCCGAATGCGGAGCTGAGCTATCGCTCCCTACCGCTGATTTATTCGGATGTGCGCTGATT